>JAAFIB010000060.1 GCA_013297725.1 Sphingomonadales bacterium | reverse complement strand
TGGAACGTGACCGCGCGAACTTTATCTCGCAGATCATCATCGATGCGATGTCCCCCACCAACAGTCTGATCGGCAACCCGACCGCGCAAAAGCGGCTGGTGGATTCAGGCGGGCTATCGCTCGTTAAGGGCTTGAAAAACGCCTATAATGATATGGTCCATAATGACGGCATGGTTAGCCAGGTGAACAAAAAGCCGTTCAAGCTGGGTGAGAATGTGGCGACCGCTAAGGGTGCAGTTGTCTATCGCGATGAACGGTTTGAACTGGTGCAATATGCGCCGACCACCGACAAAGTCTATGCGATCCCGCAGCTGACCATCCCGCCGCAAATCAACAAAATGTATATCAATGATCTGTCGCCAGAAAAATCGGTCATCAAATGGCAGACTGATCATGGCATCCAGCCGTTCATGATTTCGTGGCGCAACCCGACGCATGACCAAGGCGTGTGGGGCATGGCCGAATATATCGAAAGCTGCATCAAAGCGCTTGATGTCGTCTGCGACATTACCGGCAGTGATAAGGTGAACGTATCGGGTGGTTGTTCGGGCGGGCAAACGATGTCGGTGCTGCTGTCAAAACTTGCCAGCATGGGCGACACCCGCGCCAATGCGATCACGATGATGGTCTGTGTGCTGGAGCCAAAGCCCGGCGATACCGAGGCATCATCGATGGTGTCGCACAACGGCATCGCCCTTGCCCGCCAACGCGCGGCAAAGAAAGGCGTGATCGAGGGCAGCAGCCTTGCCCGCGGATTTGCATGGTTGCGGCCTAATGACCTGATCTGGAACTATGTCATCAACAACTATTTGATGGGTGATGATCCGCCAGCGTTCGACATTTTATTCTGGAATGCCGATGCAACGAACCTATCGTCCGCACTGATGGGCGACTTCCTCGAACTGTTTGAGGCGAACGCTTATGCAGCGCCCGGCACATATGACATCGCGGGCCACACGCTCGATCTGACCAAAGTAACGGGCGATATGTTCATCCTTGGCGGCAGCACTGACCACATCACGCCGTGGAAAGCGTGTTACCGCTCGACACAATTGTTCGGTGCAAAGAATGCGGAATTCATCCTTTCACAAGCCGGCCACATGCAAGCGATCCTAAATCCTCCGGGCAATCCGAAAGCGAAATACTGGAAAAACGCCAAAGGCAAAACCCCCGCCGATGTCGGCGAGTGGATGCAAGGCACCGAAGAAGTCGCCGGAAGCTGGTGGCCCTATTGGATAGAATGGCTCCACGCACGATCAGGCAAAGAAGTTGCTGCACCAAGTGCGTTGGGGAGCAAAGCGCACCCCGCGATGGAAGCTGCGCCCGGGCTGTACGTTTTGGAGTGAGTTTTGACAAACCAAAGGCGCCACCAATTGACGCTTGCGTAAAGCCTGCCACCCGTTATCTTGGCGCTCATCAGGGGCGAACCGTTAAAAGGCGGAACAGTGGGAAGCATTTATGACTAAGGGGCGCGAACCGGTTTATAGCATGGAGTCCGTCGATGGCCGCACTTTGCGTGTTGCTGTTTGGCGCTCCAGCAAAGCAACTGCCAAGCTACCGATCCTGTTCTTCAACGGCATCGGCGCGAATATCGAGGCTATGGCTCCGATGGCCGAATTGCTGGACGACCGCGACTTTATCACTTTTGATATGCCGGGGATTGGCGGCTCGCCCGATCCTGTTGTGCCATATAACGCGATCATGATGGCGCGGATTGCGGCCTTGCTGCTTGACCGGTTTCAGATGCCTGTCGTCGATGTCATGGGCGTCAGCTGGGGCGGTGCGATGGCGCAGCAATTTGCGCTGCAGAACGGTGCGCGTGTGGGCAGGCTGATCCTTGCGGCTACAAGCGCGGGCATGTTGATGGTGCCGGGCAACCCCGCTGCACTAATAAAAATGGCCGATCCGCGCCGCTATATCGACCCCAACTATATGGCGAAGCATTTTAAGACACTGTATGGCGGGATGACTGGCGGCAAAGAAGGCCATATTGGGCGGATTACTCCGCCGTCAAAAACCGGCTATTTCTATCAGTTGATGGCGATGATGGGTTGGACCAGCGCCCCGTTTTTGCCGTTCATGAAAACCGAAACACTGATCATGATGGGCGGCGATGATCAGATTGTGCCTGTGGCGAACGGCAAGTTTTTGGCGTTTTTGATCCCCAATAGCGAATTGATGGTGATCCCGGATGGTGGGCATCTGTTTTTGCTTAGCCATGTTGAAGAGAGCATTGCAGCAATCCGCGGGTTTTTGGATCGTTCGGTTGAGGGAATGCGCAAAGCGGCTTAGGTTTTTAGGGACTGTTCGGGGACTGTCCCAAACGAAGCGCCGTGGACTGTCCCTATTAGGTTGGGCATGCGTTAGGGACAGTCCCTAAAGGGACAGTCCCATAGCTGCGGTTTTCAATTCAAACACCCCTACCCCGCCAAAGCCCCCGCCTTACACGCCTTAATCGCTTCCGGCTTTGGCCGTTCCCCAACAAGTTCAAAGCGCGCAAAATAGGCTTTTACCTCTGGCCGTTCCACGAACTCTTTTAACCGGTAGCCAACGGCTGCAAATTCGCAAAACAACAGCTTTGGCGGAATGCCGTGCTGGTTCGTCGGCAGATCGCGGTCGACAACGATCACTTGCCCGCCAGCCGCAAGCGCGGGACGCATCCGCCACAAAAACGCATAGGGCTCGCCGATTTCATGGTACATATGCACCATAAAAATGCGGTCGAAACTGCCCGGGGGAAGCCGCGGATCGTCAAGGCCGCCTTCCTTTATCGCAACGTTATCCAGCAGCCGTTCGCGCACAACGCGCTCGCCCAGACGGTCAAGCGCATCGCGGTTAATGTCTTGCGCCAATACGCGCCCTTTAAGGCCCACGCGCTGAGACAGTCGCACAGTGTAATAGCCCTCACCCGCGCCGATATCGGCCACTGTTGTGCCGGGCTTAATATCGGCCCAGTCCATCAGCAGCTTTGCCTCGCCCGCCTCGTCACGCGCCGCTTCGGTAGAGAATTCTGTGCTAAATGCATCGGACACAGCACGGTCTGGCCGAGGGAAAGCACGTGCGCTTTCCAACCGACCATCATTGTCGGATACAGGTTGGCATGCAATCAGCGCTGCGCCAGTTGCAAGCAAAAGAGCCGTTTGAAAAATATGCACTCTCAGTCCTTAATGCCACTTGCCGCTGGATAGAAGCGCATAAATGACGCTCATACAAAATGCTCTACCTGTGAATATACACCCTTCACCGCAGCATTTAGCGGGGTGTGCAGACATTAAATTGACTTTAACCTTATCTGGTTACATTTCGCTGCAACTAATCGTCGTCGTTGGGCGCAGATTTAAGGGATGACAGTGTTCGAGGCCGGAAGCAGAAGTTTTGCTGGAGCAAATGGAGCGGTTGACGTGTCCATTGCGGATGCAATGGTTGCGCCGCTGCGCACCGCCGAGCAACCCGGCTGGCGTGAGCGTTTGGCCGCGATCGACTGGGCCCCTGACCTTGGCGAAGATATCGGGTCACAACGGTGGTTTCGAGGCTTAGCTACATTAACGCTGTTTTGCGTTGTTGCCCTATCCTTTCTGCCCGATTTTGGACCAGTTTATGGCGCACAACCGCCGATGCCAACATCGGTACAGCTTGATATTGCACGCACCCAAACGATTATGCCGATCGCATTTGGTAGCGATACTGGCGGGCGCATGGCGGCAAACGAGAATGTGATTGCCCTATCCGGAAGCCCTGAGCGGCCCAGCATCGAGATCACCGCAACCTTGGGCCAAGGCGATAGCTTTGCGCGCGTGTTACAACGCGCAGGCGTTGGCGGCGCAGATGTGCAGACAGCCGTTTCGTTGGTCAGCGGAGCCGCAGCGTTATCGGACATTGCGCCCGGAACACCCATCGCAATTGTGCTGGGTCGCCGCGTATCGAACAATGCACCGCGTCCGCTTGAATCGCTCGATTTCCGTGCCCGCTTTGACCTACAGCTTGTGGTCAATCGTGCAGGCGGCGGGCTTAGGATGACGCGCAAAGCGATAGCCGTTGATGATACGCCTTTGCGTATTCGCGGCACCGTCGGCAGCAGCCTGTATCGCTCTGCTCGTGCAGCCGGAGCCCCTGCTGATGTCATCCAGGATTATCTGAAAATCATTGCCGGTCGGACCTCGCTGACCAACATTGGTGCGAGTGACGAATTTGATATCATCGTTGCCCACCGCCGGGCGGAAACCGGAGAAGTACAAGTCGGTGAATTGCTATATGCAGGCATAGATCGCGGCGGCAATCCAAAGATCCAGATGCTGAAATGGAAAGATGACGAAAGCACACAGTGGTTTGAAGCATCAGGCGTCGGCCAGACCAGCGGTCAGATGGCCAGCCCGGTCAATGGCCGGATGACATCTGGCTTTGGCTATCGCCGCCACCCGATCCTTGGCTATCGCAAAATGCATGTCGGTATCGATTTCGGCGCACCGCATGGCGCCCCAATTTATGCCGCCACAGACGGTGTTGTTGTTCTGGCGGGGCGTGCAGGCGGTTGCGGTAATGCGGTAAAGATCAATCATGCTGGCAATCTGGCCACGCGGTATTGCCATATGAGCCGCATTGCAGCGGGCAGCGGACAACGCGTGCGTCAGGGACAGATCATTGGTTATGTCGGTTCCACCGGCCTTTCCACTGGCCCGCATCTGCATTACGAACTGTATAGAAATGGCAGTGTAATCAATCCATTGTCGGTCAAATTTACGCAACGCGCTCAACTCAGCGGCGGCGATCTTGCACGGTTTAAGGCGCAGCTGGCGCGATTGAAATCGGTGAAGCCGGGGGCTGCGCTTGCTACGACAGGTGGATCGCGCAAACCGGCTGAAACACCGCAGCGCGAAATTGACCGTATCTCATCGGTGCAAAGCCTGCGCGGTAAAAATAGCTGATACGCGACCAGCATTGAGCGCGACGAAAAGCTTCGCTATGCCAATGGCATGGTTACACACAGCAGCTTTCCCAATACCCGCCTTCGTCGCACACGCGCCACCGGATGGAGCCGCGCGATGGTGCGCGAAACGATCCTATCGCCTGCCGATTTGATCTGGCCATTGTTCATCACCGAGGGCGATGGTGTAGAGGAACCGATAGCGTCGCTGCCCGGCGTTTCGCGCTGGTCAGTGGACGGTATTGTCGAGCGCGCCGCAGAGGCCATCGCGCTTGGCATTCCGTGCATAGCATTGTTCCCCAACACACCGCCCGCGTTGCGCAGCGATGACGGGGCCGAGGCCGCCAATCCCGACAATCTGATGTGCCGCGCAATCCGTGCAGTAAAAACAGCGCATGGTGACGCGATCGGCGTGCTGACTGATGTCGCGCTTGATCCCTATACCAGCCACGGTCAGGACGGAATTGTCGACAGTGCTGGCTATGTGCTGAACGATGAAACTGTGGCCGCTTTGGTCGATCAAGCAATCAACCAAGCCAATGCCGGGGCAGATATCATTGCACCATCCGATATGATGGATGGGCGCATTGGTTCCATCCGCCGCGCGCTGGAAATGAACGGCCATGTCAATGTCCAGATCATGTCCTACGCCGCCAAATACGCCAGCGCCTTTTATGGCCCGTTCCGCGATGCTGTTGGTTCCAGCGGGCTGTTGAAAGGCGACAAGAAAAGCTATCAGATGGATCCTGCTAACAGCGACGAAGCATTGCGCGAAGTCGCGATGGACATCGCCGAGGGCGCAGACAGCGTGATGGTAAAACCGGGCTTGCCCTATCTGGATATTGTTCGCCGCGTTAAGGACAATTTCGATATACCTGTATTCGCATATCAAGTATCCGGCGAATATGCGATGATAGAGGCTGCCGCCGCCGCAGGGGCTGGCGACCGTGATGCATTGGTGCTGGAAACATTGACGGCGTTCAAACGGGCCGGATGCTCAGGCGTGCTGACCTATCATGCGGCGCATGCGGCGCGCCTTTTGAATGGCTGAAATTGTTGCTGAAACGGACCGGCTGATCCTGCGCACAGAGGCCGTAGGCGATCTTGACCGGTGGATGGCGGTAATGAATACACCAGCCGTTATGCGGCATCTTGGCGGAGTGTGCGAACGCCATCAAGTAGAGGCCCGGTTTGCGCTAAAAGCCGCCGGAATCGCTGAGTTCGGCTATGGTTTCTGGCATCTGCAAACCAAAGATGACGGACTATTGATCGGCCAATGCGGCTTTGGCCCGATCGAGGTCGAAGCGGCCGGGCCAATCCTGAACGCCGGAACCCAGATCGGCTGGAGCATCGCTGAAAGCCATTGGCGCCAAGGCTATGCAAGCGAAGCAGCGCGCGCCGCCATTGACCTTGCATTCAACCGGTTTGGCCTTGACCAGCTTTACGCCCAAACCAGCGATGCCAACCGCGCATCATGGGCAATGATGGAAACGCTGGGCATGATCCGCGCGCCCGATCTTGATTATAACGATCCGGATTATTCGCCAGAGGAAAATCCGACGATCATCTACCACCTGACGCGCGAGCAATGGACTACGCATCGTGTCTGAATTCCGTCTTGAAACGCAGCGACTGATCCTGCGTGATTGGCGCGAGGCGGATATTGATCCATTCCACGCGATGTGTGCTGATCCTGTTGTGATGGCAACGCTGGGGCCATTGATGGATCGCGACCAGGCGGCAGCCACGGTTGAGCGGATGCGGGGAATTGCTGAAACTAACGGCTTTACAGCATGGGCGCTTGAACGCCGCGACGACGGCCGCTTTCTTGGCTGGTGCGGACTTATTCCTGGAAAATTCGCGCCTATCCTTGGCGAAATCGAAGTGGGCTGGCGGTTAGCGGCGGACGTTTGGGGACAAGGCTATGCGCGCGAAGCTGCCGAGGCGAGCCTGACTTGGGCTTTCGCCAACCTCTCCGTCGAGGCAATCTGGGCGATAACCTCTGTCGGTAACAGCCGCAGCTGGGGGCTAATGAAGCGGCTTGGCATGATCCGCCAGCCCGAACTCGATTTTGATCACCCCAATCTGCCCGCAGATAGCCCATTGCTAAGCCATGTTACTTATCGCATTGATCGTCATACATGGGCGAGGAGACAAAAAGCATCATGAACCAAGTTGCAGCATCCTTTCGCGGGCGCAGCTTGTTTGTGCTGACCATCTTCACCGGCAGCTTTCTGCTCTTTCTTGTCCAGCCGATGGTCGCGCGTATGGCGCTCCCTAAATTGGGCGGCGCGCCTGCTGTTTGGAACAGCGCGATGCTGGTTTATCAGGCGTTATTGCTAGCCGGCTATGCCTATGCGCACCGGTTGACGCGAGAGACTGCGCGCAAACAATCGCTCATCCATCTGGCTGTGCTGATACTCGCGGCAGTCTGGCTGCCGATTAGTTTGGCGAACATGCAAATTCCAACAGATGGCTCGCCTATATTCTGGGTGCCTTTGCTGCTGGTTGCCTCTATTGGCCCGTTGTTTTTTGCGGTCGCAGCACAAGCGCCGTTGATGCAACGGTGGTTTGGCCTCGCGGGCAATGCTGGCGAACCCTATGCGCTGTATGCGGCATCCAATATCGGCAGCTTTACCGGCCTGATTGCTTACCCGTTGCTGGTCGAACCGTTTATGCCAATTCAGGAACAAAGCTGGCTTTGGTCCGGGCTCTATGCGCTGCTTGTGCTGCTCGTGCTCACCTGTGCATGGGGCATTTATGGCAGCCGCCTGAACACCGATACGCCAGAGCCGCACGCAACGACAGACCTGCCCCCGATCAGCTGGAAAAAACGTCTGTACTGGATTGCATTGTCCGCTGTGCCATCCGGATTGATGCTTTCAACAACATCGTTTTTGACCACCGACCTGATGGCGATGCCTTTGTTATGGGTAATCCCGCTGGGGCTCTATCTGTTAAGCTTTTCAGTCGCCTTTGCGGATAACCGGCTGATCGCAAGAGTTGCAACCCGCGCGACGCCCAGCATCCTGTTATTGTCAGCGGCCACGGCATTTGCGTTTTTCGGAGACGCGCTGATCTTCACGCTAATCTCGACTGTGCTGTTGTTGTTTTCCGTGGCCGTGTCGCTGCATGCAGAGATGTATCGCACCCGCCCCGATGCAGCGCAACTGACCGAGTTTTACCTGATGATGTCCATCGGCGGTGTTATCGGCGGACTATTCTGCGCAATCGCGGCGCCATTATTGTTCGATTGGACATGGGAACACCCGCTGCTGATTTTCGCCGCGGCTTTGCTGATCCCGCAAATCCGGCTTTTTGCCCTAAGCGGTGATGATACAGACGATAGCACCAGCAATGATACAGCAACAATAGTTCTAGGCGTGATCGCGCTGGGCATTGGCATCACTGGCGGCTTTATGGACCCGACCGGAAACGGCTGGGCCAAAATGGCGATGACGGCGGTGATGATGGGGGTTGGCGTTTTCGCCATCGGCAACCGGCTGGCCTATGCGTTGGTCGTTGCTGGAATAATGGCCTCGAATGGCGGCATTTTTGGCCTGCAACAAAGCGCCGAACACTCCCGCTGGCGCAGCTATTTCGGCATTTACACAGTGAAGGCTGACCCGACCGGTGAATATCGCTGGTTGACGCACGGCACCACTATGCACGGTATGCAGAGCCTTTCCGAACCGACGCTACCGATCAGCTATTATGGCGCGGGCTCCGGGGTTGGCCTTGCCTTTGCCAAGGCAGAGGCATTTTATGGTCCAAAAGCTGCGATCGGTGTTGTGGGATTGGGCTCTGGCACCCTTGCCTGTTACGCAAAGCCGGGTCAGGATTGGCACTTCTTTGAAATCGACCCGTTGATGGTCGAAATTGCCAAAGAAAAAAAGATCTTCTCCTATCTTGATCGCTGCACACCCGGTGCAGCGATTCATGTGGGCGATGCGCGGTTGACCCTGGCCGAACAACCAAAGGCAAGCCTTGATCTGCTCGCCATCGATGCGTTTTCATCGGACTCCATCCCCATGCACCTTATGACCAAAGAAGCGTTCGACGTATATCGGCGCATATTAAAGCCCAATGGCATATTGATCGTGCACATCTCCAACCGGCACATCAATCTGCAACCGGTGCTGGCCGCCGAGGCAAAAATGGGCGGCTGGTCGCTTGCATTGCGCGCGGATAGCCCACCGGCCAAAGATATCGAACGCGGCATGCGAGCCTCGACTTGGGTGGCGATGAGCATGGATGGTAAGGTTCTGAATACACTGACCGGTCCCTTGGCCGATAAAAAGGGCGTATATTATGATCCGTCATTATGGCTAAAAATGCCACCTGCCGGGAAGACTACCCGGTGGAGTGACGATTACGCATCGGTGCTGCCGCATCTTTCCATCGGGGGAGCGTCCCAATGAAACATAGACCCGACGTCTCGATCATCAGCATCCACGGCAAAACGCCGCAGATAGATGACAGCGCCTTTATCGCCCCCGGTTGCCGCATCATCGGCGATGTCACAATAGGCCCAGAGGCAAGCATCTGGTATAACTGCGTGCTACGCGCCGATGTCAGCCGCATCGTCATCGGCGCGCGCAGCAACATTCAGGACGGTAGCGTTGTTCACTGCGACGGACCAAAGCCCGGCGCGGATGAATGCCCGACGATCATCGGCGACGATGTGCTGATCGGCCATATGGCGATGGTGCATGGCTGCACGATTAAGGATCGGGGCTTTGTGGGCCTCGGTGCAATTATCATGAACGGCTGCGTTATCGACGAAGACGGGATGCTGGGTGCAGGCGCATTGCTGCCAGAAGGCAAACTTATCGGCCCAAAGGAGTTATGGGTTGGTCGCCCTGCAAAGCTGATCCGCGAACTGCCCGAAGCCGCGCTGGTCGGTATGCGCATGGGCGTTGCGCATTATGTCGAAAATGGAAAAGCACATGCAGCGGCGGTTGTTCAGCCTTAAAGCATGCGCACCACGCCCGATTGTTCGGCAAGAGCAAGCAAAGCGCCGTCCTCTGTAAACAGCGCCATCCGGCCATGAAACAGGCCGTCCGCAATCGCCGACAGCCGGGTTTCGCATAGCAGCCATGGCGTCGGGCAGCGGGCAATGATACGAATATTGTTATCCAGACTAATCGCCCCTGCCCGGCTTCGAATGCTGCGGTTGATTGCCTCGGGCAGATAGTCTGCGATCAGCGATAGAAAACTGGCCGAAACTGGATCAGTTCCCGTAGGCGTGCGGACCCAAAAGGCCATTCGCCCCTCGTCATTTTCCAACGGATCAAGCGCAAGGCGAATATCGAGATGACTATGCAGATCATTTTCATGTTCGACAATAAACGGCATCCGACCGCAGTTTTCAGGGGCAGGCACAGTTGGCGCTTTTGTCCATTGCCAATCCCCCATTGATGCCCGCGAGCCAAGTGTTGCAAGCAAACGCACGCTATCAACCCCATCGCAGAGCATAAGCGCATTCAGCTGGCTGATCGACCGTCCTTGCTTTAAATTCAGGATAGTGAACGATACTTCTTTGCCAGATGCTGGCGCGCGCAAGAATTGAGCGCTTGCCTGAATCAATGGCTGTCCGCTCTCTTGCTCCAGCAAATGCACCATGGCCGCGACACAAGCCCCTCCGCTCATATGCTTGCCATCTGCAGGGCCAAGGCACAACGCGCGCTCAACGACAAAATTCCAATAGCGCTCGCGTACCGTCGACGTTGCGGTCAATAATCGCTGGATTTCGTCTGCATCTTTCATGCGGCCTTATCTTTTTGCATATCGGCCAGTGAGGACGCCATCTGTTCAACATCCACAAGAAAACGCGCGCGCCGTGCAGAGGGCAGCGTCCCAAGCATCGCTGCGCAATTGATGGCGTCTTGCGCGGCTATAGCGGACTGCATTTCCATACCCACTGCTGTCAGCTGCAAAGATACCGCGCGGCGATTGTCTGGATTAGTCGCCCGTTCGATCAGCCCGCGCTGCTCCAGCCGGTCAAGTGCAGACTGCACTGTCGTTGGTACCAACCCAAGAAAGCTAGCCACGTCTATCGCGCGGCAACCGGAATGCTCGCCAATGTAATGCAGCGACTGAAAATCGACAGGATTGTATCGCATCCGTCCACCAGCCGAGGGGAACCGCGTTTCATCAATCGTAAACAAGCGGAGCAAAACACGCAGGCTATCGGCCAGTCGCGTTGCATCCGTTTTCATGCGGGTTTCTTTTGTGCAGCGAGACTGGCAGCAACGAACATCAACCCTCCGCTGATGGCGATGTTTTTAAAGAACAGCGAAAGCTGTAACGCAGCCGTTTCTGGAGATGCTGACCAAAAATCGTGGAAGAAATAATTGGCTGCAAGTGTGAACAACGCAAGCGCCAATGCGGCAGGTATCGCCCCAATTCGGCCAATCGCGACAAGCAATCCGCCACCTAGCTCCAGTGCAATGGTCGGCGGCAAAAGCAAAGCCGAAGGGTGCATCTCTGCGGCTTGCATCATCGCCAGTGTCGACTGATAATTCAGGATTTTGTTGATCCCGCCCAGCACGAACAGCGATGCTAACAGCACGCGTCCCGCAACAAGACCCATCGCAATCTGCCGAGTAGAAATCTGCATATCTGCCTCCTGATGTGAGGCATATACAACGAAGTTCGCATTATTTCAATACGAACTTCGTTTTAAGTTCAGAACTTCACCCGTACCGTCAACCGTCCGTTGATTGGTGCACCCGGGGTGATGTTATTGTTATTATGTGCATCGGAGAAATAGTCGGTATCAAACAGGTTTTCGACATTTGCCTGTAGCTGGATCGCTTCGCTGACATCAAAATATAACGCTGCGTCAACGCGGGTGAAGCTTGGCAGCTTTGTCGTGGTTGCGCTGCTACGGATTGCGGCGAATTGGCTGCTTTGATGGATGATGCCAAGGCCCAAACCAAACGCATCACTGAAATCATAACGGTTCCACAATGACGCCTGATGTTTTGGCACTTGTGACAAACGCACAAAGTCGTTCCCGCGCAATGCTGCATCTTGATAGGTATAGCCTGCGCTCACCTGCCAATTGGGCAGTACACGGCCGGTTGCGGCAAGTTCTACCCCACGGGTGCGTGTCTTGCCGATGTTGATCGACACCAGCGGATTTGCAGGATTTGGCGTAGTCGCATTAGTACGATCAAGTTGGAACACAGCCGCCGTGACATTCAAATTGGGTAAGATATCCCATTTTGCACCGATTTCGGCATTGGTGAATTTCTCTGGTGCCAGATTTTGTGTTGTCGTCGACAAAGTAGTAAACTGGTCGCCGGAACGCGGCAGGAACGATTGGCTATAACTGGAATAGACCGAGATGTTTTCTTGCGGTTTCCAGATCAGGCCGACACGCGGGCTGACCTTTTTATCGTTCCGGGCAAAGGGGCGATCGACAAGCGGAATGAAATCCGTGCCTTTAATCTTAAAGCTGTCATAGCGCAGCCCGATAACGACATCGAAATGATCGCCGAGCGAAATCTGATCCTGCGCATAGGCCGAGAAGAACTTTACGTTAGAAACGGTGTCGCGCGACGGCGTAGTGAAGGTAACGGTTGGATAGATCGGGTTCGTAAGATTTAAGCTTAAAGCCGGGCTGCCTGGGGTGCGGACAAGTCGCTGATTGCGGGTATCTTGATCACCATACTCAACGCCGAACAATAGCTTGTGTTCAACAGCGCCTGTTTCGACATCCCAGATCAGATTTGCCTGCCCGATCAGGTTTTTCCGCTTTGTCGGGTCGGAATATGAATCAAGCGCTACTGTGCCGGTCTGTGATGTCGCCGCACCATTGGCATAGACGTTGACATAGAGCTTGTCATAATCGCCATAGAGGACGGTGCTTGTAAATTTCAGATTGTCGGTGAGTTGTCCGTCCAGACGCAGCTTTGCGATATGTGCCTCTAATGTGGTGCGATTGACGCCGGGGACGCCAAAGAACAGCCGGTTATAGCCGCGGATCGGTGTGTTTGGTAAGCCAGCGCCCGTCACAATCGACGGCACGCCGCGGTCAGGCACACGGTCATCATTGACGTATTCATAGGAAAAGCCAAGTTTCCAATCTTCGCTTAGGTCGACACCCAGATAAGGGTTGATAGCGAAGCGGTTGCCATCGACGAAGCGGCGATCGCTTTCGATTTTCTCATATGCGGAATTGACCCGGAGTGCGGTTTTTTCGCTGAGTGCGATATTGATGTCTCCAGACAGATCCCAACCGCCAAAGCTGTTCACGCTGGCTCTGGCTGCTCCGAATGTTTCCTCGGCGACAGGGGATTTCTGTACGCGGTTGATGATCCCGCCGCCGCCACCACGACCGAATATCAACGCATATGGGCCTTTAAGCACCTCAATACGTTCAACATTATATAGTCCGCGATAATATTGCACATCATCGCGCACACCATCGAGGAAGAAGTCGGCAGTCGTGTTTTGCCCGCGCAGTGTAATCTGGTCACGGTTGCCTTCACCCTGCCCTACGGTGGTTCCGGGAACATAACGCAGCACTTCGCCAAGGCTGTAATGCGCCTGATCATCAAGCTGTTCGCGCGTTATAACATGGATCGATTGCGGCACATCGAGCAGAGGCGTATCGGTTTTGGTTGCTGTTACAATGTCCTGCGCGACGTAACCTGTGTTTGCGCCAGTGACGACGATAGTGCGGCAATCCTCGCATTGATCGTCCGCAGCGGCATCCATCGATTCCGCCTGTGCCGCAGATGCCAATACAGCTGACGCCAAAGCAGCTGACAACGCCAACACCGAATAACCCGTAAACTTTGCCATCACATCATTCCTTATTGAGAAACATTCTCAACTCATGCCCAGCCCTCTATTGCGAACTATTATCATATGCAATTAGAAAATCGCGCCGATTGAACTTTTTTGGGATTGTCATAAATAGAGCGCAAACAAGCGACGAAGGAGCCGATCATGAAAGCGACTATCTGGCATAATCCCGACTGCGGCACGTCGCGCAAAACGCTTGCGATCCTGCAGGAAACTCCCGGCGTTTCTGTAACGGTGATTGAGTATAAAAAAGTTCCGTTTGATCGGGCAAAACTGATGCAGCTGTTCCATGACGCAGGGCTAAGTGCGCGGGATGCCCTGCGCACACGCGGATCGCGCGCCGAGGAATTGGGCTTGATCGATTGCGCCGACAGCGATCGTATCATCGCGGAAATGGAAAGAGATGCTGTTCTTGTCGAGCGGCCGTTTGTCGAGACCGAAAAAGGTGTGCGTTTATGCCGTCCGCAAGATAGAGTTCACGAAATTTTATAATCCGCAGATTGGAGATCGGGGCATGCGCAAATTTCTGAAATGGACAGCACTGGTTTTTGTGGTGCTCATCATCGCATTATTTGCATGGGGTTATGCGGGGGACATTCCGGCGTCGGAACTGCGAAAAAAATACGCCAATGCCGAATCCGAATTTGTTGATCTGGGCGGCGGCATGACGGTCCATCTGCGCGATGAAGGGCCAAAGGATGCGCCAGCAATCATCCTGCTCCACGGGTCAAACGCGTCGCTACACACATGGCAGCAATGGGTCGATCGGCTGGGCAAGGACTACCGCATCATCCGTTATGATCAGCCTGGCCACGGCCTAACTGGTCCGCACCCCAATGATGATTACACTGCTAAAGCCTTTGTCGATGTTGTCGACCGCGTTGCCAAAAATCGCGGACTGGGAAAATTCTATCTGGGCGGCAACAGCATGGGCGGATGGGCAACGCATGAATATGCAAAAGCACATCCTGAAAAGCTCCTCGGGATCATTCTTGTCGATGCAGGCGGCGCGCCCGAGACAAAACCCAAAAGCCTGCCCATCGGCTTTCGCATCGCCCTGACACCGGGCTTAAACAAGTTGATGAGCGTCATAACGCCGCGCAGTTTGGTCGAAACATCGTTAAAACAAAGCGTCAGTAATCAGGCGGTGGTGACAAAAGCAGAGGTTGACGAATATTGGGAACTGCTGCGCTATCCCGGAAACCGCGACGCTACGGTAAAGCGCTTTGGCCAATATGGCAGCCGGCAAACGCCCACCCCGATTTCGGACGCCACGCGCGCTGTTCCGGCACTGATTTTATGGGGCGATGAAGACAAGTTGATCCCTGTTGCATCCGTGAAATGGTTCCAGACACAATATAACGATCAGGTCACGCATATCTATAAAGGTATCGGGCATCTGCCGATGGAAGAAGCAGCCGAGCAAAGCGCCAACGATGTTATCAAATGGCTACAGCGGACTCCTGTGCCCGCGAAGCCATAGTACTGTTTCAGCCATAGCGCCGGTTAAGCCATAAAGATCAGGCGACGTTGCGGTGTTCATTTTTGAACAGCGCAATACTATCGGCAAACAGCATCGGCCGGCCGAAATAATAGCCTTGGATCTTGGTACAGCCCATTTGCTGGATCATCACCATCTCGGCCTCGGTTTCAACACCTTCGGCGGTTGTTGTGATATCCAACGCATCGGCCAAGGCGACAACGGCACGGATGATCGCGATGCTCTCAGCCTTGGATTTCGCAGCCCCTTGAACAAAGCTGCGGTCAACCTTGATCGTATCAAAACGGATGTTCCGCAAATAGCCC
>JAAFIB010000006.1 GCA_013297725.1 Sphingomonadales bacterium | reverse complement strand
AAAGCCGGGCATTGCAGGAGCTGTTTTATCCCGGCAGTTTCTATTCCACGCGCTATCCCATCGGAAAGAAAGAGGTGCTGGAGACGGCTCCTGCGGAACGGCTGAAAGCGCTCTATCGCAAATATTATACGCCCGATCGTGCAAGGATTGTTGTCGTGGGGCCAATTGATCCGGTTGCGATTGAACGCGAAATTGCGCGCAAATTTGCCGACTGGAGGGGTAGCAGCGCAGCGCTTGGCCCGATTGATCTGTGCAGTTTTGATAATACGCGCACTGGCGTAACCGGAGTGTTCGTTCACCCCGAAATCAACGAGACGCTGCAGATAGAACGTATCTTGCCCGATAAGCTGCGTCCGGACACATTTGAAACCAATCTGTTGGCATTCAAAATGAACGTTGCTGCGAATATTATTCAGAACCGGTTGGCGCGCAAATCCCGTAAAGAAGACATCCCGTATCTTGGCGGCGGGTCTATATTTTCCGCTGGCTTCTGTGATCAGCATGCGCGCGTTGGGATGTCAGTTGTCGGTAAGGACGGCAGCTGGTCTCAGCTGATGCCAGTCGTTGAACAAATGATCCGCCAAGCGACTGAATACGGGTTTAACGACAAGGAGATCGCCGAACAAATCAAACGGTTGGATGCCGCATTTGCCAATGCAGCCAAATCGGAATCAACTAACCCTAGCGGCTATTATGCCGGAACGCTGACGCGGCTTGACGATGACATCGTCAGCAGCGCTGGGCAGCAACAGATGGTATGGTTGCAAATCCGGCCGTTCTTGACTGCCGGTTCGGTCAGTCAGGAGTTTTCGACCTGGTTTGGCAAACTCAACGATCCAATGATTTTCCTGTCCACGCGCAAAGGCGAGGGGCTGGACAAGGCTGAGCTGGCCAAAGCCTTCGCCGCGAGCCGGGCCGTTGCCGTTAATGCGCCTGATGTTCGTGAAGCACAGGACTGGGCCTATAGTGATTTTGGAGCGGCGGGCTCGATTGCGTCAGATACAATGATCAAAGACCTTGGCATCCGAACAATCCGCCTGTCCAATGGCGTATTGCTGAACCTGAAAAAGACGGATTTTGAGGCGGACCGTATTCGCTGGTCTGTGCGCATCGACGGCGGCAGCCTGCATTTTCCAAAAGAGCAGCAATATCTAACCTCGTTTATGAACGGTGCCTATGCCAGCGGCGGCCTTGGCAAATATGATGTTGACGATATGCGTGCTTTGCTTGCCGGCTCGACAGCGCAGCCGATGCTGTACGCATCTACCGATCACTTTGGCGGCAGCGGTGCGGTCGTCTCGAAAGACCTGGAGCGGCAGATGCAGCTAATGGCTGCGTTGCTGACCGATCCGGGCAAGCGCGAAGAGGCTGTGCGGTTATTTCGCCGAGGGTTGCCTGAGTATTATTCGCGGCTCAATGCAACGCCGCAATCTGCACTGGGTGTTGCTATTGGTAAAACGATGAACGCCGATGATCCTCGTTTTACAGTGCCTGATCAAAAGGGGCTGACTGCCGCAGATTTCGCTGAATTGGACAAAGCGCTTGGTAATGCACTCGCCTCAAACCGTCTTGAAATCGGCTTGACCGGCGCAATTGATGAAGAAGCCGCGATTGCCATTGTGGCGAAAACATTCGGCGCGCTGCCGCCCCGTAAAACTGAACCCCAGGATTATACCGAAGCGCGTAAAACGGCTTGGTCGGGTGATACCGGCAACCACGATGTTGCGCATCGCGGAGAGGCTAACCAGCTGTCTTGGCAACGCACTTGGACGACGACCGATATCAGCGATAGCCGGCTGCGGGATACGATGGATATCTTTGCCAATATTGTGGAGATCCGGCTGATTGATGAACTGCGCGAAAAGCTGGGTGCGACATATGGTGCGTCGGCCTATTCGAATATGTCACCAACATTTCCTGGACGCGGAATATTTGGCGTTTCAACCGATGGCGATCCCAAAGATTTGGCGGCTATAGAAGCCGCAGTGGATGCTGTAATCGCGGAATTACTGAGTGCCCCGGCAAGCGCAGACCTTTTTGAACGCGCCCGCAAACCGACGCTTGAATCCTACGCTGATTGGAAAAAGCAAAACGGCACATGGTCGCAATTGACTGCCGAGGCGCAAACCGACCTAAAAAAGCTAGACCGGTTTCGCGCTGGTGAAGAGCAATATCAATCGATTACACCGGACGAAGTATGGAAGGCTGCAAAGCGATTTCTTGAGGACAAAAAGAGCTATACGTTCCGGGCAATGCCGACGAAGTAACACTCTTTATCCCCGTGTTTTATATCCGCAGATAATGCCCAGCACGAACGATAGAAACAGCCCGAGGTGCAGTTGCTCATGCGCGGCTTCGCTCCAGCCGAAAAACTGCGCGCCAAAGGCGAATAGCCCCACGAACATTGCTGCTGCTAATCCAACCATAATAGGCTCCTAAGCAAACGCGCCGGTAACACATCATGCGCGTTGGAAATGCTATGCCAGAAATGCTCAAGACCGTGTTTGCAAACAGGGTTAATTTTTTGCACACTTCGCAGCTCTTGTTTCCAGCGACAACCAGACTATAGGGACGTCAACTTTCGCTTTACCTCGCGTCAAAGGACATTGCGCCAATGAAATCCCGTATCTTTGTCACCCTGAAAAATGGCGTTCTCGATCCGCAGGGCAAAGCGATCCACCATGCACTTGAAGGCCTTGGTTTTGCAGGCGTCAGTGATGTTCGCGCGGGACGGTTGATCGAGATTGAGCATGACGAAAATGTCAGCAAAGCAGACTTGGAAGAGATGAGCCGCAAATTACTGGCCAATATGGTGATCGAGAATTTCGAGATTGAGAGCAACTGATGCGCGCCGCCGTTATCCAGTTTCCGGGATCAAATTGTGACCGTGATATGGCGGTGGCTCTGCGCGATGTGATGGGTGCAGACACCAGTCTTGTCTGGCACCGCGAAAGCGAATTGTCCGACGGTTTGGACTTTATCGCCATTCCCGGCGGCTTTTCTTACGGCGATTATCTGCGTTCGGGTGCGATGGCGGCGCGGTCTCCTGTCATGCAAGCGGTGATTGCTGCGGCTGGCCGAGGCGTGCCGGTACTGGGCGTATGCAACGGCTTTCAGATATTGACTGAGGCGGGTTTGCTGCCGGGCGCTTTGATGCGCAATGCTGGCATTCGGTTTGTGTGCCGCAAAGTTCGGCTGAAGGTGGAAAACAGCCAGTCGATTTTTACCAGCCATTACGATGCAGACGAAGAAATCACGATTCCGGTTGCACATCATGACGGCAATTTTTTCGCCGATGAAGCGACTTTGGACCGCATCGAAGGCGAGGGCCGCGTGGCGTTTCGTTATGCCGAGCCGGTTAATGGTTCCGCACGCGACATCGCGGGAATATTGAACGACGCGGGCAATGTGCTGGGTATGATGCCGCATCCTGAACGGATGATTGAGGCGATGCAGGGCGGGTCAGACGGACGACGGCTTTTCCAAGGTGTCATGGAGGGGTTGATCCGCGAGATCGCCTGACGGTTCTTGTTCTTCGTCAACCTTAGCCGCATTTGGTCTGGGGTGTAGCCAGCGGCCAATCAACAACAATACTGTCGGCCAAACCATAGTGTTCCAGACATCATGCCAATGTTCAGGCTCGGGTTGAGGCACGCCAGCCAGCCCCTCGGCTCGCATGTCTAGCCATTCAATGCCCACAGCAAGCAAGAGCGCGGCTAGCCAAGCGAGTAACCACCCGCCACGCCAGCGCCATGCCAACCGCACAGCTATAAACACGGTCATGCCGGCATAGACGTGCAGCGCATCGCGGCTCAATCCGGTCAGATCGATGAAATAGAGCTTTAGATTTTGAAGGTCCGCAGGCGCAGTCGCCAAAGTAACGCTCATATCTTTGCCCGGAATGGTGAAAAGTCGGTTTTGTCGTCAAACAGGTCAACGCCTTCACGCGCCTTTAAAAAGCCGACGACTTTGTACGTAACCGGAGTCAGAATAACTTCCCATGCGACTTTCAGTGCCCAGTTGGTCAGCATTACTAAGATGACCGTGTTTGTTTCCCACTCACCCAAAAACGCGAGTGGATAGAAAATGACACTGTCTACGCCTTGGCCGACGAAAGTCGATCCAATCGTCCGCGACCATAAATGCTTGCCCTGGGTCCAGATTTTCATCCGCGCCATGACATAGCTGTTTACAAACTCGCCAGCCCAAAAGGCTACGATAGAGGCTAACACGATGCGCGGCACTTGTCCGAATACGCTTTCATATGCGGCTTGCCCCTGCCACCCCGCAGCAGGGGGCAGGCTGACCACGACCCAGCTCATAAAGGCCATGAATAACAGCCCGGCAAATCCGGCCCAGATCACGCGGCGGGCGCGGGCATAGCCATATACTTCAGTCAGAATGTCGCCGATGACATAGCCAAGCGGGAAGAACAAAATCCCTGCGCCGAAAACACGAGTGCCGATCACATCGATGGACTGCCCAAACAGATTGAGTGTGAAAAAAACCGGAAAATCAACTTGGGCAGGCTTTGCCGCGCCGATCACATTGGAAAGCAACAGCACCGCGACAAATGCCGCCATAACAAAGTCGTAATAGCGGAACTGCCGGTTAGCGGCGGCGCTGGCGCTTTGTGCTTTGATCGTATCTTCGTTCATAGATACCCGCATATCGCGCTTTGCACGGGCGTGCAAAGCCGTTAATGGCATCCATGGCACGCGCCCGTAGCTCATCTGGATAGAGCGCGAGACTTCTAATCTTGAGGCAGCAGGTTCGAGTCCTGCCGGGCGCGCCATTATTTGTTTACCCTCATGCGCCGGGCGGTCGCATCCGCGACCTTGGCTTTCCTCGCATCAGCTCGGGCGGCCAGTCGGCCTTGCGAACCCTTGCGGGTTCGATGGCACATCAGAAGAGAGCGCCATTAACACTCCCCTAAAATCTGCGGGCGACCTGCCGTCTTATGCTTAACGGAACCCTAAAGCGGAAAGCATGGTCGATGGATTTGTCGTTTGAAAAACTGGCGCGGCCATATCGCAAATTTTTTAGGCTACGGATGCAAAACCAGCCTCATATCTTTGATCATCTTGCGTCGTTGTATCTGACCGCTGATTTTTTGGGACGACACGGCATTGATCCCAATCCTGCAAATTACGAACTGGTTTACCGGCATCAGGTGCTGGAGGAGCAGGCATTAGGCCCGACAATTGAGCAATTGGTCCATAGTCCTTATACCAACAGCTGGAGCGCAAATACTGATAACGGACAGCTTTCAGGCGACGATTTGCGTCAGATTGCTGATGCTGTGCAGTCTCAGCTCGCGGCTGTCGAGGAAGCTATTGGTTCCTATGCCAGCGAGACCGGAGGCTATGGCAAAGCTTTGCAGGACAATAGCAGCCAGTTTCAATCCGGTGCCAATAACGACGCGATACTTGAGCGGCTGATAATACTGACAAAATCTATGGTAGAAAAAGCGCGCGATGCAGAGCGCGAGTTAAAAGACCGCAATGATGCGGTACGCAATCTGAAATCATCGCTGGCGGATGCGCGGATGAAGGCGGACACTGATATGCTGACGGGCCTATCAAACCGCCGTGCATTTGAACGCGCATTGGGCGCTGCGTGCGCGCGGGCAGAAACTAAGCAGACGATTGTGTCGCTGGCGATTTGCGATATCGACCATTTCAAATCGATCAATGACCGTTTTGGCCATATAACTGGCGACCGCGTTTTGAAACTGGTGGGCGAGATATTGGAAAGCCATTGCGGTGCACATGCCGATGTTTGCCGTTTTGGCGGCGAGGAATTCGTTATCCTGTTTGAAGGGATGGGGGTCGTGGATGCCTATGATCTGGTTGAGGCAGCCAAAACTGATCTGGGGAATCGCAATCTGGTAAAGCGCGACAGCAAAGAGGAATTAGGCCGTGTGACTTTTTCAGCAGGGCTTGCTGATTTTGCGCAGGCCAATTCGCCAGAGGCATTGCTGCATATTGCCGATTTGGCGTTGTATGAAGCAAAGGCCAATGGCCGCGACTGTATCTTTGGCGCTGGAAACCAACGCTAAATCTTAATCGTCGCGGGAAACGCGTTCCTGCCGCTCGTGGCGCTCTTGTGCCTCCAGCGTCATTGTCGCAATGGGGCGAGCGCGCAGGCGGGCGAGCGAGATCGGTTCGCCGGTCACTTGGCAATAACCATATTCGCCTTCCGCAATCCGCCGCAGCGCTGAGTCGATTTTTGAAATCAACTTCCGTTGACGGTCACGCGTGCGCAGTTCAATGCCCCAATCAGTCTCGCTGGATGCGCGATCATTCAGGTCAGGCTCGCGGATGGGGCCATCTTGCAGCTGGTTCAGCGTGCCCCGTGATTCTTCCAGGATTTCGTTTTTCCAGTTGTTCAGCTGCCTCTCAAAGAATTGCAGCTGCCGGTCATTCATAAACGGTTCGGCATCGGTCGGGACATAGTCCGGATCGATCTCTCCATCAAAACTATTGATTTCAGGAGATTTTTTGTCTGCCTTGGCACCTGATGCCATGAATATTTCTCCACCTCTTTGTGCGATGACTAGCGGTTAATCACCTGCCAATCCTGCTCTCGAGCGGCGCTATAGACGCCGCGTTTTGGGCAGACAAGCAGCAATTAAGACAGGGCGCATACACTTGTGGATAGCTTTGTATTTACGCACCCAGACCAGTGCCTGCGTTCGGATGCAGTTAACACTCTGGCTTGTAAACAGTTCCACATCGGGACGTTTGGGCCACAAGCACCGCGACGGGCGCGATTTTTTTTGTTATTGGGCGCTGAATAAGGTTAATAGCGTTGCGGTGGTTGGTCGCTTCTGTGCTTTTAGATTTACCGAAAGGCAGAATATCTTAACCGCAGGGGATTAAGGCGCACTGCCTAAGGGTTTGAAGAAGGTCTGAAATTATGTCGGTACGCATGGCTTTAGCGAAATTGTGCGCATGCACATGTGGCGGTGCCTTGGTTGGCGTTGGTGGAGCGCAGATTGCGGATTCGCCTCCAGCAAAGGTTGCTTCAAAGCATTACACCAAAAAGGCCCACAAAAAGGTCAAGGCCCGGAAAGTCGCGTATCGCGCTCCGGTCCGCAAGGTAAAGCGTGTCCGTAAGGTAACGCGCACGACAACAACGACGGCCTGTGCGCCAAGCGTAGTCACAGTTGCAAGCCAAGGCGCTCCTATCCCGCCAATGCCCTATGTAGCTCCACAGCCACAGGGTGCGATTGACTTTGGCGGCGGCGGTATTCCCGTTGCAGTCGGCGGCGGTTATGTCGGTGGCGGCTTCGGCGGCGGCGGCTTTGGTGGCGGCTTCTTCGGCGGTGGCGGCGGCGGCGGCGGTGGCGGCGGAAGCAGCGGCTCTGTTATCATTTCATCGAGCGGTAATATTTCGTCGACCAGCGGTGGAACGATCATCTCGTCGAGTGGCAATGTTTCGTCGAGCGGCAATGTTTCATCCACAAGCAGTGGTACTGTAGTAACGTCTAGTGGCGGTATTTCGACCAGCACCGGTGGATCAAGCGGCATCGTGATCGATATTGACAACACCAACACAAGTTCGGGCAATGTCAGCACAAGTTCTGGCGTTAGCACTTCGACATCCACAGGCGGATCAAGCACATCCTCGACATCGGGCGGCGTATCGACGTCAACCGGCGGCGTTTCTTCATCAACTGGAGGTGTTTCGACATCGACAGGCGGTGTAACGAGTTCAAGCACAACATCATCTGGGAATGTCAGTACTTCGACCGGTAATGTCAGCAGCTCGACCTCAAGTGGCGCAGTGACCTCTTCGGGAAGCTCGACGTCATCGGGGAACGTTAGCACGTCTTCCAGCTTTGGTGGCAGCACAACGTCAACTGGATCGTCGTCTTCGACGTCTTCGTCGACGTCTTCGTCAACTAGCAGTTCCACTTCATCGTCCACGTCGTCCTCGACTTCGACTGGTTCTTCGGGTGCCAGTGGCGGTTCTGGTGGCTCCAGCGGAACCGATGTTCCTGCACCGCCAATGGTATTACTGTTCGGTGCAGCTGCAGCCGCGATGTTCGCGCGCCGCCGCAATGCAAAGAACAAGAATAAGGTAGCGATGGCTTAAGCCTCCGCCCAATCCAAGAATTCAAAAAGGGGCGGCCTGCGGGTCGCCCTTTTCTTTTGCAGACTTGCGCCGCGCGCGCTGGCTCGGCATAGGCCATGGCTATGCACGATCTGAAATCCATCCGCGAAAATCCCGAAGGCTTTGATGCTGCACTGGCGCGCCGGGGCGCATCGCAAATAGCCGCGCAGATCGTCGCGCTAGACGAGCGGCGGCGCAGTGTTTTGACCAAGTTGCAAGACGGGCTGGCGCGGCGCAACGAAGCGTCCAAAGCCATTGGTGCGGCCATGGGCAAAGGCGATACTGCGACAGCAGACGCGCTAAAGGCCGAGGTCGCGACGCTGAAAGATAGCCTGCCTGCGATTGAAGACGAAGAACGCGCATTGGGGACTGAGCTTGATGGTTTGCTCGCCGCGATCCCCAACCTGCCGATGGATGACGTGCCGGAAGGTGCAGACGAAACCGATAATGTCGAGATCGCCCGCTGGGGCGAACCGCGCAAGTTCGATTTCGCACCACGGGATCATGCCGACATCGGTCCGTCGTTGGGGTTGGATTTTGAAACGGGTGTCGCAATTTCTGGCGCGCGCTTTACCTTTATGCGCGGCCAAATGGCGCGGCTGAACCGGGCGTTGGGGCAGTTTATGCTCGATCATCAAACTGCGACGAATGGTTATGCGGAATGCAACACGCCCTATCTGGTTCGCACCGAGTCGCTATTTGGCACTGGTCAACTGCCCAAGTTTGCCGAAGATAATTTTCAGACCACGGATGGCCGCTGGCTGATCCCTACCGCCGAAGTATCGCTGACCAACAGCGTGCGTGAACAGATTTTGGATGAAGCTGCGCTGCCCATCCGCATGACTGCGCTGACGCCGTGTTTCCGGTCAGAGGCGGGTGCTGCGGGTAAGGATACCAAAGGCCTGATCCGTCAGCACCAGTTTGAAAAGGTTGAACTGGTGAGTATCGTCCGCCCCGAGGATAGCGCAGCCGAGCATGAGCGGATGGTGGGTGCAGCAGAGTCCATCCTGCAAGCGCTTGCACTGCCCTATCGCAAGCTGCTGCTCTGCACCGGCGATATGGGCAATTCTGCGCGCAAGACCTATGACTTAGAAGTCTGGCTGCCGGGGCAGGGGCTTTACCGCGAAATTTCAAGCTGTTCCAACTGTGGTGACTGGCAAGCACGCCGGATGAATACGCGGTATCGGCCAGCGGAGGGTAAAGGCAATGTCTTTGTCCATACGCTGAACGGATCGGGCCTCGCGGTCGGGCGGACCTTAGTCGCGGTGCTTGAGAATTATCAGCAAGCCGATGGTTCGGTGACTGTGCCAGAGGTCTTGTTGCCGTATATGGGCGGGTTGGAACGGTTGGTTCCTTAACTCCGTTGATTACAAAACCACCTCGTCATCCTGAACTTGTTTCAGGATAACGCGCGACGGTCGTTTGTTATCCTGAAACAAGTTCAGGATGACGATTTTGGGTTTTTACGACTATGAATTTTGAAGTTTATCGGGATCTGATTTCTATATGCGCATTCTCCTCACCAATGACGACGGCGTTAACGCGCCGGGCCTGAAAATCCTGGAAAAAATCGCGCGCCAATTTAGCGATGATGTCTGGATCGTGGCTCCTGCCGAGGAAAACTCGGGCGCGGGCCATTCGCTGACCTTATCCCGCCCCGTGCGCATCCGCGAACATGGCCCAAAGCATTACTCAGTTGCTGGCACGCCGACAGATTCGGTCATGCTTGCACTTGGCGTGTTGATGAAGGATGCACGGCCTGATGTGATCCTTTCCGGCGTTAATCGCGGAGCCAATCTTGGCGACGATATTACCTATTCGGGCACCGTTTCCGCCGCAATGGAAGGCGCGCTGGCAGGGGTGCGTTCGATTGCGTTAAGCCAAGTGTACCGCAAAGAGGGCATGGGCGACACAGTGCCGTTTTCTGCGGCTGAAGTTTGGGGTCCAAAAGTGATCGCGCCTCTATTGGAAATGGATTTTGCACCGCGCACTTTGGTAAACATCAATTTCCCTGCACTGGCACCCGACGCGGTCAAAGGCATCCGCACCGCGCGTCAAGGTTTTCATGATTACAGCCGCGGCTCTATTGTCAAAGGCACTGATCCGCGTGGCTATGACTATTACTGGTTTGGGCTACACGGCGTTGAACACACATCGGGGCATGATACTGATCTAGAGATCGTCGATGACGGCTATGTAGTTGTAACACCGTTGCAACTCGACTTGACGCACCGCGAATCGCTCGGCACGTTGGCGGCAGTGTTTAAGGACTAAGGGGCAGGGCATGGCGGTAGCAGGGGCAAAGCGGGCAACGGCTCTGACAGCCGTGATGCTGCTCTCGGCCTGCATTCCGCGTGGTGGCGAAAATTATAGCGTTGAAACGAGCAGTGATGTCGCCGCTGATAAGACCGCAACGGGCAGTCCGGTTATCCTCGTTCCCGAGGCCCAGATTTTGGAAGAAACGCCCAGTTGGAATCCAGCAACTGTCACCCGCAACGCCCAATCGGTGGCGGCTTCAGTCTATATCGTGCGGTCTGGCGATACGCTTTACCGGATTGGCAATCAAACAGGGGCAGGCGCGGAAGCGATCGCAAAGGCGAACAGCCTGACCGCGCCCTTTGCGTTGCAGGCCGGGCAAAAACTTCGCATTCCGGCGGGACAATTCCACCGTGTTGCGGCTGGTGAGACGGGGATTGCGATCGCCCGCGCCTATAATGCGGCATGGGCGGATTTGGTGACGCTTAATGCGCTGACCGAACCGTTTGTTTTACGCTCTGGCCAGTATTTACGATTGCCGGATGCTGCGGTCACTGCGGATGTGGCGCAAGCTGATCCACAAACCATAGCAGACGCGTTTGTCCTAGATATTGATACCATCGCAACGGGCAGCCAGCCGGCAAAGCCAGAGCAGGGTCGTTCACCCTCCACACTGTCTTCGCCCATCGCTAAGCCCACCGGTTTTGCTGGCACATTCGGCTGGCCCTTGGCAGGAAATGTCGTCTCGCGCTTTGGTTCAAAAGGCGGCGGGCAGGTCAATGACGGGCTCAACATTGCCGCTGCTTTAGGAACTAATGTCGCCGCAGCAGGCGACGGCGTTGTCGTTTATGCTGGCAATGAAATTGCAGTTTTCGGCGGGCTGGTGATGATTGACCATGGTGACGGCTGGATGACCGCTTATGGCCATTTGGGTAAGCTAGCCGTTACACGCGGTGCGAAGGTCAAACGCGGACATCTATTGGGCAGCGTCGGCGACACTGGCTATGTCAGCACGCCGCAGCTACATTTCGAAATCCGCAAAGATCGTAAGCCGGTCGACCCGCTCACGAAATTGCCAGCGCGTTAAGCCCCTAGAAACCCGAAGACTAAGCCCATCGCAGCGTAGAACGCGATCCAATAGCCTGCATCAATGGCGAACAGCTTTCCGGATTTCAGCCCAAAAAGATAGTTGATGCCCAGCGCCGGGACAATGAAGGTCAGCGCGATGCCGACCGAGATCATCATTGTGCTGCGAAAACTGGTGTCAAAAAATGCTAGCAAATGGCCAAGAAACAGCGCGGACAAAACGCTGAGCAAAAAGGCAAGGCCGTAAACTTTCAGGGGGTTTGCAGCTTTTAATGCCTCATCACTAAGGCCTATTTCGCGCTGCCACGCCTTGGAAAACAGTGGCCCGTACCAAATTCCGCCAACCATGAAAGCCGATACCGCTGCAACAAGCACTGCCAACAAGTTTACATTACCCATGAAGATACTCCCTGTTTGATGCGTTTACATTAGAACGGTTATATTGATGCTTCGAAATGCGCGTCGTGACAAGAGGCAATAAAAGCCCTAAGGGCCAGCGCATCATGGCAACTAAAATCGAAGCAGCGCCGAAAATCGGCATGGTATCCTTGGGCTGTCCCAAGGCATTGGTGGATAGCGAACGGATTCTGACCAAGCTGCGCTCCGATGGTTATGCGATGTCGCCGGACTATGCCGGGGCCGATGTGGTATTGGTCAATACCTGCGGTTTTCTGGATAGTGCCAAGGAAGAAAGCCTAGAGGCGATTGGCGAGGCGCTTGCCGAAAATGGCCGGGTGATTGTAACAGGTTGCCTTGGCAAAGAGGCGGAAATGATCCGCGCGCGTTATCCCAAAGTCCTCGCCATCAGCGGCGCTGCGCAATATGAAGAAGTTGTCGGCGCAGTGCATGAAGCAGCGCCGATGCCGGTCAACGCGTTTATCAATCTGGTTCCCGAAGGTGCGCTGAAACTGACGCCGCGCCATTATAGTTATTTGAAAATCTCCGAAGGCTGCAATCACCGCTGCGCATTTTGCATCATCCCAAGCATCCGGGGCGATCTGGTTAGCAGGCGGATTGATGCTGTGCTGCGCGAGGCAGAGAAGCTCGTTGCCGCTGGGACAAAGGAATTGCTGGTCATTTCGCAGGACACGTCGGCGTATGGTGTAGATACCCGTCACGAACCGCGCGAGTGGAAGGGCCGCGAGGTGCGCGCGCATATGACCGATCTTGCGCGTGAACTGGGCGGGCTGCGAACTGCCGATGGCATCTCGCCATGGGTGCGGTTGCATTATGTCTATCCATACCCCCATGTCGACCAAGTCATCCCGTTGATGGCGGAGGGCTTGATAACGCCCTATCTGGACATACCGTTTCAGCATGCTGCGCCCAATGTGTTGAAAGCGATGAAGCGCCCGGCGAACGAAGCCAAGGTGCTGGAACGCGTGCATAAATGGCGTGATATCTGCCCCGACATTACCATTCGATCGACGTTTGTCGTGGGCTTCCCCGGTGAGACAGAGGCGGATTTTGAGTATTTGCTCGATTGGCTGGATGAGGCGCAGTTGGACCGTGTGGGCGCATTCCGTTTCGAACCTGTCGAGGGCGCAGCGGCCAATGCGTTGCCCAATCCTGTCCCCGAAGAGGTTAAGGAAGAGCGGTATCAGCGGATCATGGAAAAGACCGCAGCGATCAGCGCGGCAAAACTTGTAGCAAAGGTTGGCCGCATATTGCCGGTGATAATCGATGATGTCGGCGAGGCTGATGAGGATGGCAGCATAGGCGCAACGGGTCGGTCACAGGCGGATGCCCCTGAAATCGACGGCAATGTATTCCTGCGTGATGTAGCGGCGACAGTGAAATCAGGCGATATTGTCGAGGTGCAAATCGAAGATGCAGACGAACACGATCTGTTCGGGGTTATCCAGTAACGCTATCTGGTTCGACAATTTCAAACGGTGCCCATTCGGTTTCGCTATAACTAATTTCTTCGACTTTTGACGCTTTTTCAACGGGTTGGAATTTTCCTAAGCCGCAGCCAACGCCTTCCTGCACCCTGCCGCCGTAATTTTGCAGAACACGAATGGTATCGACATTACACAGGCGGCTGGTCGATGTGCGATAGGAAAAGGCGTCCTCTGATACCAAGCCTGAGCAGCTATAAGGCAGAGTGTTGCGATAAACTTTTCCGCCGCGCATTTTGAAATCGATAACATTACTGGCGACGACATTGGTTGAATCGATACGGCTAATGTCGATGCAGTTCACTGCTTCACCGACCGGCGTATAGGCCGCCAGCTGTTTCGCGCGGCGTTCTGCGGGGCCAAATGCGCCAGCGGTGGTTGCAACAGCGAGTGTCGCCAATCCTAAAACCAAGTTTCTCATCGCCGCTGCTTTGCAGACATAGCGGCCGTGCAGGATCAGCCAATGATGTGCGCCAAGGCGGAACGGTTGCGGCGTCTTTTTGTCCAAAGCCTTTTCCACCGCTAAGGGTGTTTTACCCTTGGCTAGACCGGTGCGATTGCCGACGCGAAAAATGTGAGTATCGACAGCAAATGTCTCTGCGCCAAAGGCGGTGTTCATAACGACATTAGCCGTCTTTCGCCCCACCCCCGGTAAGCTTTCCAGGATATCGCGATCAGCGGGAACGACACCATCATGATCGCGAACCAGTATCTCGGATAACGCGATGACGTTTTTGGCTTTGCCGTTGAACAGCCCGATGGTTTTGATGTGCGACTTTAGCTCATCTACCCCCAACGCTACCATTTGTGCGGGGGTTTTGATCTCTTCGAACAGTTTTTTGGTAGCTTTGTTGACGCCAACATCTGTTGACTGCGCAGACATGACAACGGCAACCAAAAGCTGATAGTCATTGCTATAGGCCAGTTCGGTTTCAGGCGCAGGATTGGCCTCTGCCAGCCGCCGGTAAAATTCAAAGATGTCGGCTGATTTCATAATATGGTGGTTATGCCTATTCTTCGTCTTTCAGGCCAATGCCGATTGTGGCGCGGGGCACATCGACTTCTGACGAAACAACCGGATAAGCGCAATAATCTGCAGCGTAAAAGGCGCTGGGTCTGTGATTGCCCGAAAGACCGATCCCGCCAAAGGGAGCCGACGATGATGCGCCATTGGTTGTCGCGTTCCAGTTGACAACGCCCGCACGGCTATTGGCCCAAAACTCATTATATTGCTCGGGGGTGCCGCCGATTAACGCCGCAGAAAGTCCAAAGCGTGTGTTGTTGGCTTCATCAATCGCAGCATCGAAATCAGGAACGCGCACCACCTGTAGTAAAGGTCCAAACAGTTCGATGTCCGGGCGGTTCTGCATCTCGGTCAGGTCGATGATACCCGGCGAAAGGAATGGTCGGTTTGGTAATGGGCGTGTCATGTGACGGATGGGCCGACCGCCATGGCTCATCAGCGCAAGGAAACTTTCGGTCAGGCCGTCGGCAGCTTCATTGTCGATCACCGGTCCCATGAACGGCGGCGGGTCGCTGTGTGGTTCATCAATGACAAGCCGGTCGGTCAGCTTTTTCAACTCGGGGATGAAGCTGTCGTAAAGATCATCTTTGATGATCAGACGCCGCGCCGCCGTGCACCGTTGACCGGCGGATAGAAACGCCGATTGCACGACAAGCACCGCTGCACTGTGCAAATCGCGCGTGTCCCAAACGATAACTGGATTATTCCCGCCCATTTCAAGGGCAAGGATTTTGTCGGGCCGCGTTGCAAATTGCCGGTTCAGGGCAATGCCGGTTTGCGCCGATCCGGTGAATAACAGGCCGTCGATATCGGGATGCATCGATAGGGCTTTGCCAACATCAACGCCGCCTTGCGCAATGCGAACGATGCCTTCGGGCACACCGGCTTTGTGATACAGCTCAACCAGTCGTTGGCCCACCGCTGGGGTCTTTTCCGATGGCTTAAACACCACTGCATTCCCCGCGAGCAGGGCGGGCACAATATGGCCATTGGGCAGATGTGCGGGGAAGTTATACGGGCCGAGCACCGCCAGCACACCATGCGGTTTATGCCGCACCGCGTTGCGCGAACCGGGCTTGCCGTCAAACAGCCGCTGCGATGTGCGGTCAGCATAGGCCTTGATCGAGATGTCGACTTTATTGGCAACCGCTTCCACCTCGGTCCGCGCTTCCCACAATGGTTTGCCGGTTTCGCGGGCGATCAGGTCCGCCAGATTTTCCAGATCAGCACGTACTTTGCTTGAAAAACTGCGCAGGGCAGAAACGCGGTCGGCAAGCGGTGCTGCGGCCCAGCGCGGCCAAGCCTCGCGCGCGGCGGCGACTTCGCGGCCGGCGTCGCTCGTTTCGCCGCGCCACAGTTCGGCCCCCGTCGCTGGCTCAATGGAAATCAGTTCGCTCAAAGCGTTTTAAACCCTACCTCATGCCCCTTAATGTAACCCTATGAGGATGGCGGAGGGTTTTCATCAAGTAAATTATCGCAGGGTCAGGATGCCGGTGCGTTCTGGCCGCGCAATGCTGCACCAAAATGCCGGATAGCGTCGATTTTTTGTTGTAGCGGCGACCAGTCATCACGCTCGGCAATCGCGGCCCAGATCGCCTCGACTTCTTCGATCAGCATATCGCACATCGGAACTATCATCGCCCGCGCCGGAAGATAGGGCGTTAGCACCTGCCTGAACGCATCCAATTCTTCATTGTTGCCATCCGGATGAGCATTCGCGCCACCCTGAAAACGCGTGAAAAACTCCGCAATCGGCATTTTGCCGCGGATCATGGCCTTTTCGCCTGCCTCGACCAATCCGCGATCTTCATCATCGCCGCGCGAAGCTACGCCCAGCCGCCAAAGGAAGCGTTTCACAATCGCCGCCTGAAACAAACCGGGAAACCGCTCCAGTGCCTCAACCAACGGCGGCGCTTCACAAATCAAGCGCAGAGAAATCGCCAGCTGCGCCAAATCCCAATGCACCGCCTCTGCCTGCCGCCCGAAAGCATACAGCCCGTTGTGGTCAAAATAGGCGGCGGTGAAGGCGGGATCCCAAAACTCGGTGAAGCGCCACGGGCCGTAATCAAAACTTTCGCCGGTGATGTTTATATTATCGCTGTTCAATACGCCGTGGACAAAGCCTGCGACCATATAGCTTGCCGCCTGATCAGCGATCCGTTCGACCGCCAAATTCATCAGCTTCGCCGCCGGTATCTCGCCGTGTGGCACAGCGTAAAGCGTATCGAGGCAATACGCGACCAGCCGCTGCATCATTGCTGCATCGTCCTCATAGGCAATCCGTTGAAACGCACCGATGCGGATGTGGCTATGGCTTAGCCGAACCAGCACGGCCGAGCGCGTTGGCGATGGCTCATCCCCGCGCATTAAGTCTTCGCCGGTTTCAATGACCGAGAACGTCTTGGAGGTTTCAACGCCCAACGCCTCCAGCATCTCGGTCGCCAAAATCTCGCGCACCGCGCCCTTTAACGTCAGCCGCCCGTCACCATCGCGGCTATAGGGCGTAGTACCTGAACCTTTGGTGCCAAGGTCAAGCAACCGCCCCAGATGATCGCGCATCTGCGCAAACAAAAACCCGCGCCCATCGCCGATGTTGGGGTTATAGTGCCGGAACTGATGCCCGTGATAGCGCAGCGCCAGCGGTTGCGGCATGTTGTCTGGCAACGGTTCAAACCGCGCGAAATGCGCAATCCAGTCCGCATCGCTTAGATGCCCTAATCCGACAGTCGCGGCCCAGCGATCATTGCGATATCGCAGCACCGCCTGCGGAAAGTCGGCGGCCTTTACCGGATCGCCAATTTTTGCACCAAGGCTAGAGATTTGCGGATCGGCGCGGTAGGGGGATGGGGCAGGTTGCAGATTCATGCCCCACGCTGTGAAGCGCGCAAAACAGAAAGGCAAGCATGGCCGTTTTTGAGGACAAATATTGGGAGTCTGCTGATGGGCTAAAGCTGCATTACCGCGACTATCCTGCTATTGGCTCAGCTTCCGCCTCACGCGCGCCTTTGATCTGTATGCCGGGGCTTACCCGCAACGCCCGCGACTTTGAACCCGTTGCGGAATTGCTTGCCAAAATACCGGGTGCCAAGCGGCGGATGATCGCCATCGATTTTCGCGGTCGCGGCGACAGCGGCTATGCCAAAGACCCGATGAACTACACGCCGATCACCTATATGCAGGATGTCGATGCGTTGCTGCGCGCGCTTCAGCTGAAATCCTTTATCACGCTCGGCACCTCGCTGGGTGGTATTGTTTCGATGTTGCTGGCGACGGTGTGGAAAGACAAGATGAAGGGCGCGATCCTAAATGATATCGGCCCCGAAATCGGCACAAAAGGTGTGGAACGCATTCGCGGCTATGTCGGGCAAACGCGGAACTTTGAAACATGGGTGCACGCCGCGCGTTCCATGGCGGAGGCACATGGCGCGGTTTATCCCGATTTCAAACTGAACGATTGGCTGCGGCTGGCAAAGCGCACCTGCAAACTATCAAACAATGGCCGCATTGTGTTTGATTACGACATGAAGATAGCCGAGCCGTTTAAACTTCCCGGCGGCGAAGCAGGCGTTGACCTATGGCCGATGTTTGAGGGCATGGCGGGTGTGCCGTTACTGGTTCTGCGCGGTGCGACGTCGGATATCTTGGAAAAGACGGTCGCGAACCGGATGGTGAAAAAGCATGGGGATGCGACGTTGGTAACGATCCCGCGCATCGGCCATGCACCAACATTGGACGAGGTGGAGGCGCAGGAGGCGATTAAGGGCTTTTTGGCTGGGGTTCGGTGAGAGGGCCGATGCGCTGGCTGTGTTTGACTGTATGGCGGCGGGCAGAGTTAAGCTAAGACTCGCAGAATTGCGCGAAAGGTCACGCTAAAGTCTCACCTGCACTGGTTTCAAGTGCTCTCAGGACACCCCCAAAGTTTACCATGACGAACGCAAATGTGTAAACTTGTCAGCATTTGACAAATTAAGTCCTGCTACAGAATTTCTGCCACTGAACGATGCTGACAATATCAAAGAGCGTTGGAACAATACATGAACATTGGCAATGTGTCAAGGCCGCAGGCTGCTACGATTTTCAAAGATGATAAAGATCGGTGTCGACAAGTTTTCAGTCGTTCAAGTGCTGACGAGCGATCCATGAAAACTGATGTCCATTTACGATGTTTTCATTGCCGTAGTCTATTTATGATTGGAGTGATTGGAATGGGGCGGTTTAGGCTGCGGTCATCTCGCGCAAGGGGAGCATGATGCACAACAAGCCTTGGTTTTACCCGTTATGGGCGCTTGTTGGCTTCTGGGCTTGGGCGGCGCATGTGGCGACGGGGTTTTTGAACGACCTGATTGTGGCAAGCAGTGGCAAGCGCTCGGCGATTATCGGCATGCTTGATTCCTTTACGAATGGAGCGTTGGTCGCACCGCTTGGGCGGCCATTGGCGGTTGGGCTGCTGATTGTCGCAGGCATAGCGTTGGCGGCGTGGCTGTACAGAGGCCGCAAAAGGGGTGAACAATGACTTCGGGGTATGGGTGTCGTCAGAAATTGGAGCAAGCAGCATGAGTGATTATGTTTGGATGAGTACGGCGATGGGGCGGGGAGACAAGGTGCGGTGGATTACGCACAGCTTCTCGCACGACGATTCAGCTCAAGAGACCAGGCTGCGGGACATTATAAAAAAGATAGATGCCGGCTTGCCGCTTTCTGCCGATGAAATACCGGATGTTTTTTTTGGTGCACCGGAGGCGACCGAGAAAAGCTATAATTTTCCGCATCTTTTCTATGCTTATGGCTATTGGTTGGTCTCGAAAGCAGCAGCGGATGTTTTGCGCCAGTTCGATCTGGGCGGAGGCGGACTGTATCCGGTAAAGGTTTTCAAGAAGGACCGCGTAACGCCCGTCGACGGTGAATGGTTTTGCATCAATTTCGGGAATGTGAAGGATGCTTTTTTGCCGGATGAGTCGCCGACGGCAATGCTACGAAATATTCGCCCAGGCATCAAAGGCTGGGTTCCGTCTTTTGTTGTCAAAGATGGTGATATGTCAGTGTCTTCTGTTGCACTGGCTGGACCAAGCATTTGGATCGACGAGTCAGTGGGAAGCGCTTTTTTTCTCAGTGCGGCGTTAGGCGATGCCCTGAAAAAGGCAAAAGCCGACAAAGGTTTCTTCTTGAAAAAGTGCCGGGTTGTTTGAACAAATTTAAGCGGCAGGGGGCTGCATCATGGTTGATTTAATTGCCGATTTCCAAGCAGAGCATATCTTTGCCCAAACGCTTTGGGGCCAGGCGGACATCAAGGCTTCAAAGAAACGCGAGTGACAGTTTTCCAAATTTCCAACATAAAACCGGACAGCCAGCTCCCCCCTTACTCCAGCCATTTTCCACACCAAAAACTCCACAACACGATGTTGGGGATTTTTTCATTCTGTTTGGTTATACGCCCTTCGTAATGAAGCCTATCCGCATCCTCCATTTGCACAGCGCGTTTGACCTTGGCGGTAAAGAGGCGCGGGCGGTGCAGTTGATGAACCATTTTGGGGATGAGGCGTGCCACGCGATCTTGTCCGCTATGCCGAATGCCATGGGCGCGCGTAGCGAGATTGATCCTGCCATCGCTGTGGACTTTCCCGGTGATGCCGCGCCGCCGCTTTATGGCAAGCCCGCGCCCGCGCGCTATCTGCGGCTTGCGCGCTATATGCAGGGTTTTGACCTTGTGCTGTCGTATAATTGGGGTTCGATGGATGGGGTGATGGCGCATTGTTTGCTTGGCCCGTTTATGAAATTGCCCCCGCTGATCCATCATGAGGATGGCTATAATCAGGATGAGGCGGTGCGGCTGAACGGAAAGCGCAATGCGTTCCGGCGGCTGGCGTTGAAAGGTGCGCATGCGTTAGTCGTGCCGTCTATGACGCTTGAGAGGATTGCGTTGCGGCATTGGGGATTCAGCCCCTCCCGTTCACCTTCGGTGGCCTTCGGCTCAGGGGAGGGGCAACGAGACTTGGCATCTTTGATGCCTAGTCGCAGTGGGGTGGGGGCTCTCGGCGATGGCGCTTCGCTTACAGTCCCCACCCCAACCCCTCCCCTTAAGGGGAGGGGCTTAATACGCATAGCCAATGGCATCAACATCCCGCGATATCAGGTGCCGCCAAAGGCTGACGCTTTTCCAGGCCTTGTCAAAAATGAAGGCGAAGTTGTGGTCGGCACGATCGCTGGCCTGCGTGCAGTTAAAAATCTGCCGCGTCTTGTTCGCGCGGTTGCGGCGGCTGGGCCGAATGTGCGATTGGCGATTGCGGGTGAGGGGCCAGAGCTGGCGGCGATTAAGGCGGAGGCTGCACGGTTGGGGATTGCGGATCGCCTGATCATGCCGGGATTTATGCGCGACCCTGCGCGCTATGTCGGCTTGTTTGATATTTTCGCTTTGTCGTCGGATAGCGAGCAATATCCAATCTCGCTGGTTGAGGCGATGACGGCGGGGCTGCCTGCGGTCTGCACCGATGTCGGCGATGTCCGCAATATTGTGACAGAGGCCAACCGGCCCTTTATCATTGCCAAAGAGGATGAGGCGGGCTTTGCTGTGGCGCTTTCGGCATTGGCAGGTGATGCTGCACTGCGGCAAAGAATAGGCGCTGACAATCAGGCACTGGCCATTGCCGAATATGGAGAGGCCGAAATGTTCGCGCGTTATCGTAAACTCTACGGCAATGCGATGAAACGCGCGGATTTTGCGCGACAAGACTAGGAGGATTGGCTAGCGGATAATTATGGGGCGCGCGCAAATAGCGCAGCAAAGTTTTTTAGGGGAGCAATGCGTGTTTAAGGGTCTTAAACCCATCAGCTATGCAGGACGCGAAGTCTGGCCATTGATCGAAGGCGGCAAGGGCGTTGCGGCGACGAACCATGCTAGTTCTGGCGCCTGGGCGGCTGCCGGTGGCATTGGCACTATTTCGGCGGTCAATGCCGATAGCTATGACGAAAATGGCGAGATGATCCCGCAAGTTTTCACCGGCAAAACGCGTGCCGAACGGCATCAGGAACTGGTTGAATACGGCATCCGCGGCGGCATCGCGCAGATCGAGCGCGCGCATGATATTGCGGGCGACAAAGGTGCGATCAATATCAATGTCCTGTGGGAAATGGGCGGCGCGCAGCCGATTTTGCACGGCATATTGGAACAGACCAAGGGCATGGTCAAAGGCGTCACGTGCGGCGCGGGTATGCCGTACAAGCTGTCGGAAATCGCGGCGCAATATGGCGTGTATTACCTGCCGATCATCAGTTCCGCCCGCGCCTTTCGCGCGCTGTGGAAACGCGCGTATCACAAGGTTCCCGAATGGTTGGGCGCGGTGGTTTACGAGGATCCGTGGTTAGCGGGAGGGCATAACGGCCTGTCCAATGCCGAAGACCCGACTAAGCCGGAGGATCCATATCCACGCGTGAAAGCTGTGCGCGATGTGATGCGCGAGCTGGGTATTCCCGACGAGCTGCCGATAATTATGGCGGGCGGCGTGTGGTATTTGCGCGAATGGGAAAGCTGGATCGATAATCCGGAACTGGGGCAGATCGCATTCCAGTTTGGCACGCGGCCCTTGCTGACGCAGGAAAGCCCGATCCCTGTCGGATGGAAAGATGCGCTGACCAAAATTCCAGAGGGCGGCGTTTTGTTGCATAAATTTTCGCCGACCGGATTTTATTCCAGCGCGGTTATCAATCCGTTCTTGCGCCAATTACAGGCGCGGTCAGACCGTCAGATACCCTATTCGACTGAACAAGCAGGCGACCACACATCGCAGCTGGATGTCGGCGTAAAGGCAAAGAATATGTGGGTGACGCCGCACGACTTGCAACGCGCCCGCGAATGGGATGCGCGCGGCTTTACCTCTGCGCTGAAAACGCCGGACAGCACCTTGATCTATGTCGAGCCAGCCGAACGCGATGTCATCCGCAAGGACCAGACCGATTGCATGGGTTGCCTGTCGCATTGCGGATTTTCGTCATGGAAAGACCATGACAATAACTCGACGGGGCGGTTGGCCGATCCGCGCAGTTTTTGTATTCAAAAAGCATTGCAGAACATTGCGCATGGTTCGCCGATTGACGAACATCTGATGTTTGCAGGGCACAAGGCGTATGAATTTGGCCGCGATCCGTTTTACTCGAACGGCTTTGTGCCGACGGTGAAGCAGCTGGTCGATCGCATCCTTACGGGGGATTAATTTTACAATTAACCGTTTTTTGACGCTCTCCTGATAGCTTCTGGCAATCGGGAGTTAGGATCATGGGTTTTACCGCATCAGCCTATCGCAAAGTCGAGCCTGCTCGGATTGAGCAGCGCGAAATAGCACGTCATCCGGTGATCGTCCGGCGCGCAAAAGTTCGCGGACATGGCCGCCAGCCGGTCGAGGCCGAACTGGTTGATCTTTCCATTTATGGCTGCAGACTTGCGGTCAACGCCGATTATAAGATCGACGAGCGGCTATGGCTGCGCTTTGAGGGCGACAATCCGGTCGCGGCAACGATAGTCTGGGCCGAGGGCGATATCCTTGGATGCCGCTTTGATGAACCGCTGGACCGATCGTTGTTCCGGACGCTGACCCTAGTTACTGGTTGAGGGGGTATTGGCTAAGACCAATCAATCCAGATCCCAAGCCCGCTCACCGTGGCTTGCGATATCCAGCCCGTCACGCTCCTGATCCTCGCTAACGCGCATCGGCAGCACCATCGACACCATATAGCCGACTATCAACGTGACCACAGCTGAATACACGCCAACGATGCCAACGGCTTTGATCTGCACCCACAGCTGGCTGCCCATGCCCATGCCCTCGGCGTAACCATTACCGCCAAAGCTCACGTAACCGCCAAGAAAGCTCGCGTCCGACATCAGCACCGCGAGCAAGATCGAACCCATGATCCCGCCGACACCGTGGACGGCAAACACATCAAGCGAATCGTCGATCTGCAATTTGTTCTTCACAAGGCCAACTGCGTAAAAACAGACGACGCCAGCGAGTAGCCCGAGGATGATTGCGCCGATGGGGCCGACCGACCCTGCTGCCGGGGTGATCGTCGCAAGTCCCGCGACAGCGCCTGTGGCGAAACCGACCGCCGTTGCTTTGCCCACTTTAATCCGCTCCAACAGCATCCATACACAAGCGGCAACAGATGCCGCCAGATGTGTAACGATGATTGCTGCAGCAGCACCTTCGTCATTTGCCGCAAGTGCCGAGCCGCCATTAAAGCCGAACCAGCCAACCCATAATAGGCCAGCGCCAGCAACAGTCAGCGCAGGACTGTGCGGCAGCATAAGCGTTTTAGGAAAGCCGATACGCTTGCCTAACATCAGGGCCACGACCAGTGCGGATACGCCTGCGGTCGTGTGCACCACGATCCCGCCCGCAAAATCAATCACACCTTCTCCGAACAGAAAGCCATTGCCCCATACCCACCGTGTAACAGGCACATAGACCAGCAGCGACCAAAGCGCGCTGAATGCAACAACCCAGCCAAAGCGCGCGCGTTCCACCCATGCGCCGACAATCAATGCGGGAGTGATGATGGCAAAGGTCATTTGGAACAGGCCAAAGACGAGTTCGCCAATGCTTTGTTCTTCACGCATCAGGAACATGTTGGTGAAAAAGAAATTCTGGCTGTTGCCGATATACTCGCCGCCGGTGCTGGAAAACGCGAGGCTATAGCCAACGGTAATCCACAGAATAGATGTCACCGCCGTAATCGCGCCGCACTGGACCAAAACAGACAGGAAATTCTTGGCGCGCACCAGGCCGCCATAAAAAAGCGCCAAGCCAGGAAGCGTCATCATAAGGACCAAGGCTGAGGCAGTCAGCACCCATGCGGTATCGCCGCTGTCAGGGGCGGCCTGTGCAACAACTTCTTGCGCCATCAACGGCGTGGCAAATGCCAATGCGCCTAAACCCAATACAGCCTTCGCCAGATGACGCATAATTTCTTCCCCCTGCGACGTGTTATTGGCAACGCTCTAGGCGAGGGACGTATAAGGCTTCAATCGCTAATTGCGCCGTTAAGCATCTTTTCGACAGGAAATTGCGCCATGGGCTTTACGCCCAGCCCTCCAGCACTTGATCGGGCGGGCGGTGGCCGTCGGCGAAGATGCGGATGTTGGCGATCACGCGCTCGCCCGATGCTTCGCGGCCTTCAAAGGTGGCACTGCCAAAATGCGGCAGTAGCACGACATTGGGGATCGATAGGAACCGTGCATCGATGGCTGGTTCGTGCGTGTACACATCAAGTCCTGCGCCTGCGATTTTGCCGCGCGTCAACGCCTCGATCAACGCATCTTCATCAACCAGTTCGCCGCGTGAGCTGTTGATCAGATACGCATCCGATTTCATCATGCCGATGCGGGCGCGGTTCATCAGTCTGTCCGTATCTGCAGTCAGCGGGCAGTGCAGCGTGACGATGTCACTTTTTGCGATCAGCCTGTCGAGATCGGGTTCAAATGTCACCCCAAGCTCCGCTTCGACGCTAGCAGGCAGGCGGTGGCGTTTATTGTAAAGGATGTTCATGCCAAAGGCACGGGCGCGGACGGCGACAGCTTCACCAATCCGGCCAAAGCCGACGATGCCAAGGGTCTTTCCGCCAACGCGGTGGCCGAGCATCCCGGCGGGAGCCCAGCCTTTCCATTCGCCAGACCGCATCAGCCTGTGCCCCTCGCCTAACCGGCGCGGCACGTTCAGGATCAATGCCATCGTCAGGTCAGCGGTATCGTCGGTGAATACGCCGGGCGTGTTGGTGACAAGAATGCCCCTCGCTTTCGCAGCGGCCAGATCGATATGGTTCACACCCGCGCCGAAATTAGCGATCATTTTCAGCGAAGCCGGGGCCGCAGCGATCAGCTCTGCGTTGATTGTGTCCGTGACCGTTGGCACCAATATGTCGCAGCCTTGCATGATTGCGATCAGTTCATCGCGCGTCATTGCGTGATCATCATCGTTGAAACTGCAATCGAACAGTTCGGCCATGCGCGCCTCAATCGCGGGCAGCAAACGGCGGGTGACGGCAATGCGGGGGCGTTCGATACGCTGAAAATCAGTCATGTTTTGCCCTAGGCTCGCACAATGTAAAAGGTCAAGTCATCGCCCTTGAACTGTCGGCATAGCTTACACTATAGGATGCAAGGGCAGGGGCTGGATATCGACATGGTAAGACACTTTAAAATCACAGCATTTATGGCGCTGGCACTAATCGCTGGCATCGCGCAGGCGCAATCGACGAAGAAAACACCATATTGGGTATCCATTAAGGGTGAAGAAGCGCGCATGCGAACCGGGCCCGGTAAAGATTATCCTGTGAAGTGGGTTTATAAGCGGCAGTTGCTGCCGCTGAAAGTTGTCGCTGTGTATGAAGACTGGCGCAAAATTGAAGACCCGGATGGCGATCAGGGTTGGATGCATGTCAGCTTGGTAACGCCAAACCGCACTGCGCTTGTCACCGGCAGCGGCGTTGCATCATTGCGAGATAGTCCAGAGGCAACCGCGCGAATTGCGTGGCGCGTCGAACCTGGCGTTGTGGGCCGCGTTGATGATTGCCAAAAAGGCTGGTGCCGCCTCGATGTGTCTGGACGCAGCGGCTATATAGAGGCAGAACGGTTGTGGGGCGACGAGATACCCTAGGCTTAGACCTAGGCCGCCGTTTTCAACAACTCCGGCATTTGCACGACTTTCGGTAAAAAAGTGGCCTCACGCCCCAATCCATATTCGCGCTGAAGATCAGCCAGCGGACGATCGAGCATTTGTTCAAATGCCACAAACTGTATGCTGCGCGCGCGGCGGCCATAGGCCCAGCCATCGGTAATCGCATCCATCGCGGGCTTGATAAGTAACGGATCAACCAACGTTGCATGGCCCATAATCGTGGCAAGTGTCATCGCCGAATAGGGAAAATCCATCTGTGCAAGTTGGAATGACTGCAATGCCAGCTCGTCAAAAGGCGTTGCGCCATAGCCGGTTAGCACATGATGGATGTCGTGCGTTTGATAGCCGCGTAGCACTTTATACTGTAGCACGTCCGGCATCTTATCCAGCTTGCCTGATGCTGCAAATTCCTCGTGTAGTTCGCGATAGCCGAGCGCCAGTCGCTCCACCAGATTATTTTCGACCATGAATGCCAGCCATTCTGCACCCAATGTGCCGGGTGCATAGCCCTCCAACTGCGCAAGGCTAAACGGTTCTGCATACCAGCGCGCTTTCGCCAATGGCCCCTGTTCCGGATGATCTTCGATGGCCGCTACATATTTTGTAACGGCATCGGCAGGGGCAGCGTCCCACCATTCGTTGAACAAGAGGTGCACGCCATATTCGTAGAAATTATCCGTGCAGGTCAGATATTTTTCGCCAAAAGCGCGGTCAATTTTCTGGATCATCGGGCTTCTCCGGATGGCGTTTCAATAATGCTTGATGGTCTCAAATTTGAACGATGCCGTCAATGCATTGGTGATCCCGCAATGGCATCGCGGCGTTCAAGCGCGCCGCGCAGCCTACTGTGCCGAACAGCGGTCAATGGATAGTGCCAGATCAGCCAGATCGGGATCAGCAATAACACATTGGGCAGGATGGCATACAGCAGGCTTAGGCTATGAATTGCCGCCGCATCATTGCCGCCCGCTGCTTTATAGCCAAAAAAGTCGAGGATATTCAGCGATAGCCCTTGGCCGACCGCCTGACCGAATTTCACCAATATGCCAATGACCGCAAAATACAGCCCCTGTCGCTGACGCCGCGTTCGTGCCGCATCGATGTCGACCGTGTCTGCGATCATGGCGGCGGGCAGCAATTCCAGCGCGCCAAAGCAAAGCCCCTTTGCAATGAACAGAACGGTAAAGGCCGCTTCTTGACCGCGCGACAAAAAGAAAATCGCGCTGTTAAATACGATCAATAGGCTGAATGCCAAGGCCAAGGCGCGGTGCTTGCCAATCCGGTTCCCCAAGAAAAACCAAAAGGGCACACCCACCAATCCGGCCACAAAATAATAAACATAGACTGCGCCGATATTGGTTACGCCAATCGCATCACGGGCAAAAAACAGCGTGATCGTAACGCGCGCCGTTTCTGCGATATAGGCGACCAAAAGTGCGAGCGCGATCCGGCGGAACGGGCCATTGCGCCACAATGGTCGCCATTGCCGCCACAGGCTTTCGTTGCTTTTGGGTTCAGCCGGACTGGCATCAGGAACGACCAGAAATGCAATGATCGCGCAGACCGGCAGCAACGCCAAAATGATCCAACTCATCCCGCTTAACACATCAGCCGCCGTATTGCCTTTCTGCATCAGGATCAGCGCCGGGATAACTGTGGCAACGACAAGGCCGATCAGGCTGAACGCTTGGCGGAAAGAGGCAATGCGTGTGCGCTCTGCATAGTCGGTGGAAAGCTCTGCCCCCCATGCCTCATACGGCAGCTTTGTTGCGGTGAACCCCAGATACATGACTGTGGTCCACATAAAGAAATAGGTGATGGTGGCACCACTTTTGCCCGGCTGAAACAGCATCCATGATCCAATGGCAAGTGCCGCAACACCGATGGGCAACCAGATTTTTCGCCGACCTACAGACGGTCGCCACCTGTCAGAGACAATACCGATAACGGGATCGACGACGACATCAACCAATCTGGCGAGCACCATTGCAGTGCCAAGTGCTGCAAGCGACAGTCCCAATTCGCCTGCGTAAAATGGCGCAAGATAAATCGAAAGCGGCAGACCAATTGTGGAAAGCGGCATCGCAATACAGCCATATGCGATAACCAGCCAAAGCGGCAAACGGCTGTGATTATGATACATAACAACTGACTGCGGGGATTTACCCCGCGCGTCAAGGGTCAGGCAGGAACAGTCTGCGTCTCTGGTTGCTTTTCGATCCGGCCACGTCCGACAACCTCGGCAAACTTTTCGGCATATTTGGGATGTTCGGTTCCCATCCATTTGTCCCAAAACGTAAAATACAATCCGTAGTTGGTATTGAAGCCGCCATTGTGGTGCAGGTCGTGATGCACCGTTGTGTTGATCCAGCGGGTCAGCGGCGTGGATAGCCACCAGCGCGGGAAAAACTCAAATCCGGCATGGCCCATGGCGTTGCGGATGATCTGGAAATTCAGCCAGACAAACATCACCCAGCCCGGGGTCGGGACAAAGAACTGCCAGATCGGCACGAACATAAACATCACCAGCGCCTCTGGCATTGCAAAGCTATACGCGGCCCATGGGGTTGGAGTGATCGACCGGTGATGCGCGCGGTGGAAAGTTTTGAACAGTTTCGGGTGATGCATAAAACGGTGCGCCCAATAGAAATAGGCGTCGTGCGCGATGATGATCGCGGCGAGCATCGCCAGATCGGTTGCCCAACCCAGGCTTTCTCCAATGATGTCGTAGAACACTCCGACTTCACGGCCCCAGATCAGGAAGCAGATACCGATGACATAGACGAATACCGATTGTAGCGACTGCAAAAACTCACGCCGCATATCGGTGAACGTTGCTTCACGGCCCTGAATCTTCCGTGTCTTTAACACGGTGCGACGCAACAACCAGACGATAGCAAACGTGATCGACGCTGCCATAAAATAGCGACCGAAATCAAAAGTGAAAATCTCGCGCCCATGGTTGAGCAGGATATCGAGGGGAGGAATTCCGGTGTTCATATTTTTGTCCTTGGCAGTGTGTCTTTGCCGTTTGCTGTATCAATTTCTGACTTACTGCCATTTTTTGAAACCGGGCTAGCCGATTCCGGAATCGACCAATTCCGCGCACGATACTCGCTTGGCGTCATTCCCTCAGCTTCTCGAAATGCCCGGTTGAACGGACCGAGTGAACCAAAGCCTGCATCAAGTGCAATCGTGATGATTGGCACGTCTTTTTGGGATGGGTCGCTGAGTGCAGCCTTTACTTCGGCAAGGCGATAGCCGTTCAGGAACGAGGTAAAATTACGGTGGCCAAGCGCGCCATTAATGTGGCGACGCAAACGGTATTCTTGAATGCCCAATTGCGCGGCAAGCTTAGCGATGGTCATTTCTTCATCACGGTGCGGCAATTCCGCAGCCATCAGTGACAGTAGCCGTTCTGCCATCGCTTTGTCTAATGGTGCTGTTGTCGCTGCCAATGGCTTTAGCAATGCGCCGAATAAATCGCGTTGGCGCATGCCAAACATTGCTGTGCAAAATAGCAGTGTAAGGATCGCAATCCAGCCGCCTACTGCGCGCAACAGCCACATTGGCGCAGCAAAACTATGCACCGCGATTTCGACAATCGCGACCAGTATCACCGTTATTCCCACAGCGGCTGCAAGACGCGGGCGCATGCGCCTTCGTATTTCGACAAGATCACCTTCGCGTCCGCGCCAAGCCTCCCATAACCCCGCAGTAGCAAAGCCGAACATGCCGATCCTAAACAGAACTCCCGATATAAATGAAAACCCGACAAGACGCCCAAAGGTCATTTGCATGACAATGACGTTCAGGACCGAAAGCGCGACAGTCAGAACCGCCCAGCGTTCCAGATGCTGCCGGTCATTGAACCATGTTCGCGCAAATAACCAAAACAGCCCCGGCGTGGATCCTGCAAAAATCGAACAGACTATGCGAGCAGGGCTTGGATCAAAATTCCACGATAATGTTGCCAGCACATAACCGATGATCCCGGCGTTCATCGCAACGGCAAGGCGCGCAGCCAATATCTCGCGGTGATCGCGCAGCAATATCCAGCTCCATAATAGGAACAATGCGATTGCAGCCCCGCGCGCCATCAGATCGATTTGGTGAAAACTCGTCATACTGGCGTGTTGCTGACATAATACAGGTCAGGCAACAAGCTGATTTCAAAATCGGCTAGCCAATCTGTGCTGCGTTACTCTGCGTTTTGGCCAGCATCACCGCCAGCACATCATACTCAACGGGCCGACCAAAGAACCAGCCTTGCAATTGATCACATCCCGCGATTTTCATAAGATCGGCGTGTGCGCTTGTTTCTACACCCTCGGCAGTGACGACCATATTCAGCGCGCGAGCCGCAGCGACACTGACCTGCACAAGCATGCGTGCCGCCTCGTCATATTGTGCTTCTTTGACCAGCGAGCGATCAATTTTAAGTTTGCCAAAGGAAAATTGGCGCAGAAATCCGATTGAAGCATAGCCGGTTCCAAAGTCATCAAGCGACAGCATAACGCCCAATCTGGCAACGCCTTCAATAACTTTGCGGGCAAGCGATGCATCGGCGATCAAATATGTTTCGGTAATTTCAAGCTCAAGCCGTTGTGGGTCAAAAGCTGTATCGAGTAAGATCGCTTGCAACTGTTGCGGGAACATCGGGTTTCTAAGCTGCGCTGCCGATACGTTGACCGCCAGCTTTATGTCCGGCCAAGCGCTTAAATCTGTGCAGGCCCGGCGCAGGACGAATAATCCAATGGCGTCGATCAGGCCGGTGTTTTCTGCAATCGGTATGAATGTGTTTGGCGGAATGGGTCCGCGTGTCGGGCTGTTCCAGCGTGCAAGTGCTTCAACTGCGCCGCAGCGCCGATCTTCGACTTCGACAATGGGTTGGTAAACGACCGTCAGTTCGCCCATCGATAGCGAATGCCGCAACTCGGCGGCCAATTCATTGGCAACGGACTGTTCTTCATCCAGCAGCGGATCATACCATTGCACCTGCATCTTGCCGAGGCGTTTTGCCTGATACATAGAAATGTCTGCGCGGCGCAGCAGCTCGCCCTCATCCTTTAACGGACAAGACGTTGCCGCAAGCCCAATGCTCGCGCCAATCGACAATGCGCGATCCTCGACCATGACCGGCATAGTCAACCGTTCAAGAAAACGGTCCGATATCGCTTGAATGCGTCTTTGTGCATCGTTGCTGGCGAGCAGTATTGCAAACTCGTCTCCGCCCAGCCTTGCGACAATACCCTCATCCCCCACCTGTGCGTTCAACATTTCGGCGATTTTCTTGATCAACTGATCGCCAACGGCATGCCCAAAATTGTCATTAACATACTTAAAGCCATCAAGGTCGATCAGCGCCAGCGCATGAGTGCTGCTTTTTGCTTGTTCCCGCCGGATGGCAGAGCGCAACGCGCGCCGGTTAGGCATTCCGCTTAGGCTATCGGTATAGGCCTGCGCAGATAGTGAATTGAGCAACATCAATCCCATCCGTGCGCCAAAGCTTAACGCCGCGAAAAACAACAGTCCGCCTACAATCAATACCGGCAAGGAATTTTTTGCCGCTGACAGTCCAGATGTCGGTGCGTCCCATGACAAATATCCCAATACTGCGCCGCTGCCATCGGTAAGGGGAAAGCTGTCTTTATTTGGCGGGCGTGTATGATAGCGAAGGCCCGGAACATTGTACTGCTGCGCAATGCTTTTGATCGCTTCGGCTGATAGATGTTTCTTTAATACAAGAATGCGCGGCGTATTCCCGATAAGGCCGGGGTTCTTTTCATTATCAGTATGGCGAACCATTGACGCGGCGATCACTGAAAGCCCGTGCCGATCCACGACCAGCATTTGCTTGGCGGGCGCTTTTAGACTTAACGTGCCTATTGTATCGACCGCCGCTTTCCCGAAAGCTTTCGTGATATCCAACGTGATCGCTTCACCTTTTTCGGTTGCAGCGAGGACATTTTGATTTTTATCAACCAGTAGAACCATATCATAGCTGGGATTGTTGACGGTATAGTCGGCCCAGTTTTCCTGAAAAAAGGTCTGCGCCTTTCCGTTGATATAGATGTCAAGTGCAGCTTCGTCCCACCAGGCATTGTCTTCGGCAAGTATTCCCAATGCGGCTTTTTGCGAATTAACCGCCGCCTCGGCGAGCCGCATTGAGCGTTGTTGCTCAACATGATTTGTCGCTGTAAACGTTGCAAAAAAGCCACTTATCGTCACAGCCAGAAACAGCAGCCCTAGCGCGCAAACAGTCAGCATGTGCCGCCGTGTAGCTGTTATGCTTCGTAAGTTCATTGCGCCCCAACTGATGGAGCTACGGCTTTACGACTGTAACTTTTAACAATTACTAACGTTTTGTGGCGTGTTGTTCAGGAAAAATTTGGGAATAGTTGTTTACGGACATGGACTGAAAAGAGAAACGGGTTTGCCAACTGCCACTACATTACAGATGCTCGGGCTCGCCGGCGTGTTGTCATACGCGGCTGCACGCTTTGCTGCGCGTGCGGGTATGCTTGGCTATAACCGATATTCATTGGTAGCAGTTCCCGTTGAAGGAATGCCCGAAATGCCGCGCGGCTTTCGTGTTGAGCAACTGGATGCCGATGCGTTGGCGGGGCATAGCATAGATGTCTCATCAGAGGTTCAGGCAACACGCTTTGCGCAAAGTCTGGTCTGTCTTGGCGCTTTCAATACCAAAAACGAACTGGTCGGTGTCAATTGGGTAGGCTGCGGTCCTTTTTTAGAGGACGAGGTGCATGTGCGTTTCTATGTTCCTAAAGAAGCGGGATGGGACACAGGGCTGTGGGTGCGGCCAGAAAACAGGTTGGGCCGTGGTTTTGCAGCGCTTTGGGCCGGAACAGCGAATTGGTTGTGTGCGCATGATCGCGCGTGGTCGATGAGCAGGATCGCCGATTATAATCTGCCGTCAATCCTGTCGCACAAACGTATGGGCGGCGTTATTACTGGCCACGTCACTGTGGTTCGGTTGTTCCGCTGGCAATGGATGGCAGAGGGCAGGCCGCGCATAGTCAAGCTTGAAAGCGGCACGCCGGCTGAGATGAAAGTTGCACTGACGCAGCAGTGATTTCCGCAAGGATGATTTGCGCAAGACAGGCGCGTGGGCCGATGCTATCCGCATTTCATGTCCGACCAAAAGCATCTCTACCTCGTCGATGGCTCTGCCTATATTTTCCGTGCCTATCACCGCCTGCCGCCGCTGACCAATGTCCATGGCCAGCCGGTCGGTGCGGTTTACGGTTATACCACGATGCTGTGGAAACTGGCGGATGACCTGCACCAAGCCGATGGCCCGACACACATGGCCGTGGTGCTCGACAAAAGTTCGCAGTCATTCCGCAACCAGATTTATGACCAGTATAAAGCCAACCGGCCAGAACCGCCGGAGGATTTACGCCCCCAATTCCCGATGATCCGTGATGCAACGCGCGCATTTTCTTTGCCAATGGTGGAGGAGGATAATGTCGAGGCGGATGACATGATCGCAAGCTATGCCAAGGCTGCTGCTGCTGCGGGCTGGCATGTGACGATTGTGTCGTCTGATAAAGACTTGATGCAGCTGGTCGAACCCGGCGTCGACATGTTCGACACCATGAAAAATGTTCGCATCCGTGACGAAGAAGTGATCGAGAAATTTGGCGTCGGCCCGGATAAGGTCGGCGATGTGCTGGCGCTGATGGGGGATAGCGTTGACAATGTTCCCGGCGTTCCGGGGGTTGGACCAAAAACGGCAACCAAGTTGATTCAAGAATTTGGCGATCTGGAAAGCGTGCTGGCGGCAGCTCCGGATATGAAGCCGTCAAAGATGCGCGACAATTTGATCGAACATGCCGATAAAGCGCGGCTGTCGAAAGTGCTGGTGACGCTGAAAGAAGATTGCCCGCTGCCGATCCCGATTGAGGATATGGCACTGGGTACAATTCCTGAGGAACCGCTGGCGGCATTTTTGCAGCATCATGGCTTCAATTCATTGCTGAAACGGATTGGCCATGTTGGCGATACCGCAGCAGCGAATAGGTCGATTGCAGGTGCACCTAAACATGTGACCACAGGCGATGGCGCAGCGAATGCTCCCGTAACGGGCGGTGCAGCAAAGCCTGCGCCGATGCCGCCGATTGATGCGGCGAATTATGAATGCGTCACAACGCTCGACCGGCTGGATTATTGGATATCGCGCGCGCGCGAAGTTGGCGTGTGCGGGTTTGATACCGAGACGGATAGCCTGCAAGCCGTTACTGCAAGGCTGGTCGGGTTTTCGCTGGCAATCACTCCCGGTGAGGCGTGCTATGTGCCGCTGAGCCATGGCGGAACGGATATGTTTGCCGAAAAGCCAGACCAGATTGCAATGGCGGATGCAGTGGCGCGTTTACGGTCGTTGCTGGAGGACGAAACCGTTCTGAAAATCGGGCAGAACCTGAAATATGATATGTCGGTGCTGCGCCAACATGGGCTGAGCATTCATCCTTTGGACGACACCATGCTGATGAGCTTTGCACTCGACGCAGGGCGGCAGGGGCATGGGATGGATGAACTGTCCGAACTGCATCTGGGCCACAAACCGATCAGTTACAAATCGCTGACCGGCACAGGCAAAAGCCAGATCAGCTTTGCCGAGGTGCCACTGGCCGAGGCGACCAAATACGCCGCCGAGGATGCCGATGTTACGTTGCGGTTGTGGCATCATCTGAAACTGCGGCTGGCCCCTGAAAAAGTGACGCGGGTTTACGAACTGGTGGACCGTCCGCTGGTGCCCGTATTGTCGCAAATGGAATGTGCCGGAATCAAAGTGGACCGGTCAGTTCTGGCGCGGCTGTCGGGCGAATTTGCCGAAGCAGGCGCGGTGCTGGAAAAAGAAATCCATGCGCTTGCGGGCCAAAGCTTCTTGATCAGCAGTCCTGCACAATTGGGCGAAATCCTGTTTGGAAAAATGGGGCATAAAGGCGGGAAAAAGGGTAAGTCAGGCCAGTATTCAACGGATGTAACAGTGCTGGAAGACTTGGCTGGGCAGGGCGTCGAGATCGCTGGAAAAGTGTTGGAATGGCGGCAGCTGGCAAAGCTGAAATCAACCTACACCGATAGTCTGCAGGAACAGATCAATCCAAAAACAGGGCGTGTGCATACCAGCTATAGCCTTGTCGGGGCACAGACCGGTCGGCTGTCGTCGACCGATCCGAATTTGCAGAATATCCCGATCCGTACAGAGATAGGGCGGCAAATCCGCGATGCTTTCGTGGCGGAGCCCGGCAATGTTATCTTGTCAGCTGACTATAGCCAAATCGAGCTGCGGCTGGCAGCGCACATCGCCGATGTCGGGCCATTGCGAGAGGCGTTTGAAGAGGGCGAGGACATCCACGCCCGCACCGCGCGCGAACTATATGGTGAGGTTAACCGCGATACCCGCGGGCGGGCAAAGACGATCAACTTTTCGATCCTTTACGGCATTTCGCGTTGGGGGCTGGCGAAGCGGCTGGAATCTTCTTCCGAGGAAGCGCAGCAGTTGATCGACGCCTATTTCAAACGGTTCCCGGGGATCGGTGCCTATATTCAGGAAACTACCGAAAGCGTCCGCGAAACCGGATTTACCGAAACACTATTCGGGCGCAAATGCTGGTTCCCGCGGATCACATCGGCCAACGCTGCTGAACGTCAGGGCAGCGAACGCGCCGCCATAAACGCTCCGATTCAGGGCACCAGCGCTGATATCATCAAACGCGCGATGGTGCGTATGGGGCCGGCACTGGCCGAGGCTGGCTTGCCAAATGTCCGCATGTTGTTGCAAGTGCATGACGAACTGGTGTTCGAATTGCCCGAGGGCGATGTGGCTGCGGCGAGCAAGATCATCGAAGCTGTAATGGCGGGCGCAGCGGAACCTTTGGTCAAGCTGTCGGTGCCATTGGGCGTCGAGATCGGGGTTGGTCCAAGCTGGGGTGCTGCGCATTGATGGGAGAGTGGTTTTGGTAACGGAAAACCAATTACGGCGGCTGTTCCCGAATGCTAAAGATGCAACGGTCAAGGCCTTTGCCGCAAAATCGCCAGCCTTGTTTAAAGAATTTGGCTTGTCCGAAAAGCGGATCCGGACCGAGTATTTCCTCGCGCAAATTGCCCATGAAACGGGCGGGCTGACGCGGTCTGTCGAAAATCTTTCTTATACAGCAAAGCGGCTTACCGAAATTTGGCCGACGCGCTTTCCAACGATTGCCTCGGCAGAACCGTTTGCGGGCAATCCGGAAAAACTGGCAAACAAAGTCTATTCCAACCGCATGGGAAATGGTCCGCCGGAATCGGGCGATGGCTATCGTTATCGCGGGAGGGGCTATATCCAGATTACCGGCAAAGACGGCTATCGAAACACTGGGCTGAATGCCGGGATTGATCTGGTTAGCCAACCCGAACGGGCCATTGCAACGGCGGATGCTTTGCGGGTCGCCTGCGCCTTTTGGAAGTGGAAGAACCTCAACCCGTTATGCGACGAACGCAATTTTGAAGAAGTGACACGGCGGATCAATGGCGCGTTGATCGGACTAGCAGATCGGAAAGAGTGGCTGGAAAAGGTTCGTAAAGCGCTGGCTACAAGCTAAGCCTAGGCGTTAATCCCGTAAAGCCGCCGTGGTTAATTTGTTTGACACCATGATGCGCGAGGCCGCATAATGCACATGACAGCATTCGAAGGGGTGTCGAGGGGCTGCTCAAGGTTTTATCGCGTTTATCGCAACGGGGTTTCCATGGCAGACAAACTTACCGGACTTTATCCTACCGACCGAGCTTGGGAGCGTGAGGGCAAGCCGCATCCGCAGCGCGGCGTCTTAATTGGAGGCCCCGGCGCACGGCGCAAGCATTATGACATGACGGGACTTTTTGTTCTGCATGTTGGCACCGCTACGGGTGGCGTTTGGTATCTGCTGACCCAGCCGACCAACTGGACGATCTGGTCCTTGTTCATCGTCGGTTATCTGATGAGCAACTTTGGTTTCTCAGTTGGCTTTCACCGTTATTTCACGCACCGCTCGTTCGAAACATCAAAGACAATGCGCTATGTGCTTGGCATTATGGGGCAGATGTCGGCGATGACATCAGTGAAATACTGGACCGCCGATCACCGCCGTCACCACGCCTTTGGCGATCGCCCGGGTGATGTGCATAGCCCGATTGTCGATGGCCATGGCCGCCCAATGGGCAAAGTCAAAGGCCTGTTAATGGCCCATTTCGGCTGGTTATGGGACAATGCGCACACCGATATGGAAGTGTTCGGTAAAGGACTTGTCGGTGACGAGGTTGTCGAATTTTGCCACCGCACCCGCTGGCACTGGATTGCGTTTTCCTATGTGGTGCTGCCCGTCGCATGGGCGCTGTCATTTGGCAGTGCGGCAGACATCATCGGTTGCATCTTGCTAGGCACGGGCCTGCGCAATTTCATTTTTATGAACGGCGTGATGGGAACGGATAGCGCAGCGCATCTGTTTGGCTATCGCCGGTTTAATGATGACAGCACATCAACAAACAACTGGTTCATTGCGATCCTGACCCTTGGCGATGGTTGGCATAATAACCACCATGCGCAACCGCGCGCAGCATCAAATCACATCGGCTGGTGGGAGCTTGATCCCAACGGCTGGACGATTTTTGCGATGGAGAAAATGGGTCTGGTTTGGAATGTGCAGCGCCGCGCAAAGTCGCGCGTTCCATTGGCCAGTGCAGAGCTAAGCTATCCCGATGTGCACGACATTCCGACTAAGCCCTCGGTAATGTTCCCCGAGTCGCAGCCAGCACAGGCTTTGCAGGACGCTTAACCCCGCGCGCGGGCTTGCCGATACGTTCCCAATAGCCGCACCGAATTGCAATGAAAGCGCAATTCATCAAGCGCACGGTCAACCGCGGCATCGCCGGGCGCGCCTTCGATGTCAGCGAAAAATTCGGTCGCAGCAAAGCTTGCGCCGTTTTGATAGCTTTCCAGCTTAGTCATATTGACGCCATTGGTCGCAAAGCCGCCCATCGCTTTGTAAAGCGCCGCCGGGATATTCTTCACCTCAAAGATAAAGGTAGTCATCACAATCCCATCATTGGCGCCGTCACTGGCTTCTGGAATGACAGGCTCGCGTGATAACACAACAAAGCGCGTGGTATTGCGGTTGTCGTCTTCAATGCCGTCTTGCACGACGTCCAAGCCGTAAAGCTCAGCGGCAATCGGCGGTGCAACGGCTGCTGCTCCCAGATCATCATGGTCGGCGACATAGGCTGCTGCGGCCGCAGTATCGGCATAGGCAACAGGGATGATGCCATTTTCGCGCAGATAATGGCGGCATTGGCCCAATGCTTGCGGATGGCTCATCGCGCTGGTCAATTTTTCATGCCCCGGCTTTGCCATCAGGCAGTGGCGGATCGGCATGAAATGTTCGGCAATGATCGACAGCCCGCTTTCGGGCAGCAGAAAATGGATATCGGCAACGCGTCCGTGCAACGAGTTTTCAATCGGAATTACCGCGCGGGCGGCCACGCCATCCTTCACTGCATCAATCGCATCCTCGAATGAAAAGCACGGTACTGGCAAGCAATCAGGGTCGACTTGTAATGCGGCCAAATGCGAATTTGCACCGGGCGCGCCTTGAAAAGCAACGGCGCGTTCAGCCTGTTTTGCTGCGGTGGCCGTCATCGTTTCGACAAGGGCAAGGGCGGATTTTGGGAAGCTGTCCATATCGAACGCGGCGATAGTGCAGCAAATTGCAACCGGCAAGGCGGATTTCGGCACTTGCACGGCGCAGGAAGCCGAATTAGAGGGACGATGAATCATCAAAAACTGCAGCGCGCAGTTCTTAATCCTAAACAGGGCACTAGATTATGGCAGACAATAGCAACACAATCGCAGGCTGGGTCTTAGCGGCGGGTATCGTTGCATTGGGTGGATCAATCCTGTTCGGCAAAGTGTTCCATTCGGAGGTACCCCACGAAGGCAAGCAAGGCTATGCCATCCAAGGTGTCGAAAGCGGCGAAGGCGGCGGCGCTGCTGCTGTTCCTTTGGCCACATTGCTGGCGGCGGCGGACGTTGCAAAGGGCGAAGCAACTTTTGCCAAATGCAAACAGTGCCATACGATTGATGCTGGCGGTGCTAATGGGATCGGTCCAAATCTCCACGCCGTTATGGGCAAAAAGCACGGCCATCTTCCCGGCTTTGCCTATTCCGAAGCATTGCTCAAAGCACCCGGCATGTGGGATTGGGAGAACATGGACAAATGGCTGGCGAGCCCCAAGAAATATGCGGCGGGAACCAAAATGTCGTTTGCTGGCCTCAGCAATCCTGAAGAGCGTGCAGCGTTGTTGTTATATCTAAACGCGCAAGGATCAAACCTGCCATTGCCTCCGCCACCAGCCGAAGGCGCAGCACCTGCCGAGGGTGACGCAAAGGCGCCGGATGCGGCTGCACCTGCGGATGCAGCCAAAGCTGCCCCTGCCGACCCAGCGGCGAAAAAGTAATGCGTAAAATTGCATTTACCTTGGTTTTGACTGCTGCACTCTCTGCGTGTGGTGGTGGAAATGATAGCGAAGCTGATGGTCCAGCCACCAACGTCGCAACTGAAAGTCCCGCAACCGCTGTGGCTATGGCCGGCAAAGATATTTATAAAAAATGCGTTGCTTGCCACACCATTGACAAGGGCGGACGCAACAGCGTTGGTCCCAATATGCATGGCGTCGTTGGGCGCGCAGTTGCCACTGTCGAAGGCTTCAGCTATTCTGCCGCAATGAAAGCCAAAGGCGGTGTTTGGGATGACGCCGCGTTAGATGCGTATATCGAAAATCCGCGCAAAGCCGTCACTGGAACGAAAATGGCGTTTGCGGGCATCAGCGATGCAGAACAACGCAAAGCTCTGATCGAGTATCTTAAAGAGCAGAAATAGGATTTTGCTGAGGCGCTCAAGGCCTCAGCCGCAATCTTCCAATTCATAAAACGCGGCAATCTTTGTCCATGCTTCTTCGGCAGTTTCAACGAACTGGAACAGGTCGAGATCCTTTGGACTGATAACGCCTTCAAGCATCAATTCTTCAAAATTGATGACGCGTTCCCAAAATGATTTGCCGAACAACAGGATCGGCATTTTTTCAACTTTGCCGGTTTGCACCAGCGTCAGCAGTTCAAAAAATTCGTCAAAAGTTCCAAATCCGCCCGGGAATACGGCAACGGCGCGGGCGCGCAACAGGAAGTGCATTTTGCGCAATGCGAAATAGTGAAACTGGAAACTAAGCTCTGGCGTTACGTAAACATTCGGGGCCTGTTCGTGCGGTAAGACAATGTTAAGGCCAACGCTTTCGGCACCAACATCGTGCGCACCGCGATTGGCCGCCTCCATGATCGAGGGGCCACCGCCCGAGCACACGACAAAGTGCCGGTTGCCTGCCGCATCTTTAACACCGCATTGGCTGGCGATTTGGGCAAGCTTTCGCGATTCATCATAATAACGCGATTTTTCCTGCAACCGTTCGGCAATAATCTTGCTGCGCTCATCCGTTGCGGTGGCGATCAACGCGTTTGCAGCATCGGGTTCTGGAATCCGCGCCGATCCATATATCACCAGCATCGATGCAATGCCAGCTTCGTCCAACAGCATTTCGGGTTTCAGCAATTCCAGCTGAAACCGCACCGGGCGCAGCTCTTCGCGCAGCAAGAATTCATTGTCCTGAAACGCCAGCTTATAGGATTTGCTTTGGGTTTGCGGGGTTACAGGGGCCAGGTCTTTGGCAAACTTGGCTTCTTGCTTGGCTTTGTAAAAGTGCCGGTCTTTCAAATCTTTTTTAGTCATAGGTTCCAAATACTGGTTCTGATGAGAATAGCTACGATTAGTGTTCGTTTCAGTGGAACTGAAACAAACTTTAGCGGCAATAGGCGGAGCCATCTTTCATCGATTTGCCCATGTCGAAATGGAAATGATTGGCATGGGCGGCATTGTAATTTGGGCCAAGCACTGTGCCAAAACGTTTGCACGCCGATTCGTGCAGTCGGCGCAGGAAAGCGCGCTCGTCGTCTTTCCCGTTCCAGCCATTCAACACCGAAATACGCCGCCCGTCTTGCAAGACAAATGCGGCCACATCGACGGCATTGCCAAATGCATGTTCGGACAATTTGCCCGAGCGCGCGCCATTGACCTTTCGGCAATTATACGTGCCCATAGTCTCGATCTTGACGACATCGGATCCCAAATATTGCCGCGCTGCAGGACGCACAGCATGTTTGGCCCAGGCCGTGAACGATGCCGCAAGCGGGCATGTCATTGCGCCCAGATTGCTGGCATCCGTTGAAAATTGCATCAGCTTTACGGTGTCAATTGTCTGACATCCGCCGCCAAAACTTTGGTTGGGGAGAGGTGTGTATTGAACATTATTGGCCTTTAACGATTTTAGGCACTGACGCGCCGGTTCGCTTTTAAAGGCATCATTGGCACGCGGCACCACATCGCGCCCTTTACCCCCGCCGCAGGCGGTGACCAGTAAAGCAAAGAGCAGGATGGGTGCCGTGCGTACCATGCGTAATCTTTTGTAGAGTTATGGTTAACAAATCCTAAATGTCGCTAACGCTTGACCTGATAATAGGCTTCGACTAGCGCAAAGTTTATGCGAACGATTCTCAATAAGAAGACTGTGTTCTGGTTGCTGCTGTCAATCCCGGCGGTGCTGATGCTTTCGGGCTATTGGCGCGGCACGATAGACAGCATGGATATGCTGCACCCAACCGGCGAGTGGTCGGCGCGGCTGATGATCATTGCAATGATGCTGGGCCCATTGGCAGCTGTGATTGGACCACGGCCTTGGCTAAAGTGGCTATTGTTCAGAAGGCGCGCGCTGGGCGTTGGCGCCTTTGCCTATGCTGTATTGCATCTGATCTTTTACATGGTCGACATGGGCAATCTGGACGATATGCTCGCTGAATGGACGATGCCGGGTATCTGGACAGGCTGGGCGGCCATGTTGGTATTTGTGCCAATCGCGCTGACCAGTAATGATGCCGCGATGCGTGCTTTAAAAGCCAATTGGAAGTCGGTGCAGCGGTTGGTCTATGCCGCCGCGCTGCTGACTTTGCTGCACTGGTTCTGGGTTCATAACAGCTACCAAGCAGCGATCATTCACTTCGCGCCGCTGATCCTGTTGTGGGTAGTAATTTTTGCCAAATCTGTTTTCTCCCCCAAAGTTCAAAGCAAAGGAATATGACTATGCGTATACTCTCCCTTTCTATCCTTACAGCCGCCGCTGCGCTTGGCTTTGCGTCCACGCCAGCCTCGGCAACCGGTGCGATCAAGTGTAAGTCTGGCCCTGTTTCAGGCTGGAAAAGTCAAGACACGCTAAAGGCTAAGCTGGTCAAAGAAGGCTGGGTCGTTCGCAAAGCAAAGGTCGATGGCGGCTGTTACGAAGTGTATGGCACCACCCCACAAGGCGACCGCGTTGAGGCCTATTTCCACCCGGTAAGCCTCGAAAAACTCTATGTCGCAAAGCGCGGCAAAGTGCTTTTCCGCAAAGAAGGTTATTGAACCTGCATTGACTTTCCCGGGGTCGCCTCTACATGCGACCTCGGGCCACGCGGTCCCAACGCCGCGCGAGCTCTCTGTAAGGAGAGAATGACATGACGAGTACCCCAATGCCGACGCGTAAACCTGCGCGTCCCTATTTTTCCTCTGGCCCCTGCGCAAAGCCGCCGGGCTGGGAAGCTTCCAAACTTCAAACCGAATGCCTTGGCCGGTCGCACCGTGCAAAGATCGGCAAGTCGCGTTTGCAACTCGCCATCGACTTGATGCGCGAAGTGCTGCAGGTGCCCGACACACACCGCATCGGCATTGTTCCGGGTTCCGATACAGGCGCTATCGAAATGGCGATGTGGACGATGCTGGGCGCGCGTCCGGTGACGATGATGGCGTGGGAAAGCTTTGGCGAAGGCTGGGTCACAGATGTCAACAAACAGCTTAAACTGAACGCGACTGTTATTAATGCGCCTTATGGCGAGATCCCTGATCTGACACAGGTCGATTTTTCCAATGACGTTGTCTTCACATGGAACGGCACAACCAGCGGCGCGCGTGTGCCCAATGGTGACTGGATCAGCGATACCCGTGAAGGCTTGACCTTTAATGACGCGACCAGTGCGGTGTTTGCCTATGACATGCCGTGGGACAAATTGGATGTCACAACCTTTAGCTGGCAAAAAGTTTTGGGCGGTGAGGGTGCGCATGGCGTAATCATCCTAGGCCCACGCGCAGTCGAGCGGCTGGAGAATTACACACCCGCATGGCCATTGCCGAAAATTTTCCGCCTGATGTCAAAGGGTGCGCTCGCCGAGGGTATTTTCAAAGGCGAAACGATCAACACGCCGTCGATGCTGGCTGTCGAGGATGTGATCTTTGCGCTGGAATGGGCAAAGTCTGTAGGCGGTTTGCACGGGTTGATAGCGCGCAGCAATGCCAATGCGGCGGCGCTGGATGCTATCGTCGAATCGCGCAGTTGGTTGGGCCATTTGGCGCAGGATGCAGCGACGCGTTCGACGACTTCGGTGTGTTTGACAGTCGAAGGTGCCGATGCTGATTTCATCAAGAAGTTTGCCGGCCTGTTAGAGGCGGAACATGCCGCCTATGACATTGCCGGATACCGCGATGCACCAGCTGGCCTGCGCATCTGGTGTGGTGCGACGGTCGATACCGCTGACATCGAAGCACTCGGGCCGTGGCTCGATTGGGCTTATGAAACGCTGAAACCCTAAACTAAACGCCGTCACCCTGAACTTGTTTCAGGGTCCATCCATCCGTTCAAGGTCCGCCCCTGCTGCACGATGGATGCTGGAACGAAGTTACCGCTAGGTAAAACAAGTTCAGCATGACGGGTTAGAATTCACATTGTTCCGTTCCAAGGATTAAAACCATGACCAAACCCCGCGTACTTATCTCCGACAAAATGGATCCTAACGCTGCTCTCATTTTCCAAGAGCGCGGCTGCGACGTCGATGTCATCACCGGCAAAACGCCAGAGGAACTGAAAGCAATTATCGGGCAATATGATGGCCTTGCAATCCGAAGCTCAACTAAAGCCACACAAGACATCCTTGATGCCGCGACCAATCTGAAAGTCATCGGCCGCGCCGGCATCGGTGTGGATAACGTCGATATTCCCGCCGCCTCGGCCAAGGGCGTAGTCGTTATGAACACGCCATTTGGTAACTCGATCACTACAGCCGAACATGCAGTTGCATTGATGTTTGCGCTTGCTCGCCAAATCCCTGAGGCGAATGCGCAGACGCAAGCGGGCAAATGGCCCAAGAATGATTTCATGGGTATTGAGCTGACTGGAAAGACTTTGGGCCTGATCGGTGCGGGCAATATCGGTAGCATCGTTGCCAGCCGCGCATTGGGCCTGAAAATGAAAGTCGTTGCATTCGATCCGTTCCTGACTCCCGAACGCGCCATCGAAATGGGCGTTGAAAAGGCGGACCTTGATACTTTGCTGGCCAAGGCGGACTTTATCACTTTGCACACGCCATTGACTGATCAGACGCGCAACATCTTGTCCGCCGCGAACCTTGCCAAATGCAAAAAAGGGGTGCGGATTATCAACTGTGCGCGAGGCGGATTGGTCGACGAGGCGGCGCTGAAAGATGCGCTTGATAGCGGCCAAGTTGGTGGTGCGGCGCTGGATGTATTCCAGACAGAGCCTGCCAAGGATTCGCCTTTGTTTGGGACGCCCAACTTTATCTGCACCCCGCATCTGGGCGCATCGACCAACGAAGCGCAGGTCAATGTCGCCTTGCAGGTTGCCGAACAGATGGCCGATTATCTGGTCAATGGCGGTGTTACCAATGCGCTGAACATGCCGTCTTTATCGGCCGAGGAAGCACCGAAGCTGCGTCCCTATATGGCGCTTGCCGAACAGCTGGGTTCGCTGATCGGGCAGCTGGCGCATGGCGATCTGACGCAGATCAGCATCGAGGTTGAAGGTGCAGCAGCGGAGCTTAACATTAAGCCAATTACGGCAGCTGTCCTCTCCGGCTTTATGCGCCGGTTCTCTGATGCGGTGAATATGGTCAACGCGCCTTATCTTGCCAAAGAACGCGGCCTAGAAGTACGCGAAGTGCGGCACGATCGCGAAGGTGACTATCACACATTACTGCGCGTTTCGGTGAAGACCGATGTTGGCGAACGATCAGTTGCGGGTACATTGTTCAGCCACGGCACACCGCGTTTGGTCGAACTGTTCGGCGTAAAGGTCGAAGCGGATCTTGAGGGTAATATGCTGTACATCGTCAATCAGGATGCACCCGGATTTATCGGACGGCTGGGTTCGGCATTGGGTGAAGCGGACGTTAATATCGGCACGTTCCACCTTGGCCGCCAAGAAGCAGGCGGCGTTGCTGTTGTCTTGCTGTCGGTTGATACCGTGGTTCCTGCCGAAACATTGGAGGCGATCCACAATCTGCCCGGCGTAAAGCGCGCGATGGCGTTGCGGTTCTAAATCGATAAATGTCACCCAAAGCACCAAAGAAACCAAAGGACTCGTGTCGGTCTCAAAGCGCAATCTTGTGTATTGCGGGTGGCGCGAACGGATAAAATACAAGCTTCGCTTGCGTGGCTTCTCAACCCCTTTGGGTCTTTGGTCCTTTGGGTGACATCATTTCAACTGTTCCCAACCACGCCAACCTCTCGTAAAGCCGCAACCCATGACCAACAGCCTTCTCCCCACCGGGTTTCGTGACCGCTTGCCGCCAGAGGCCGATGCCTCGGCGCGGCTGGTGCGTGCGATCCTCGATACCGCCGCCAGTTTTGGCTATGAACGCGTGCAGGCGCCGCTCGCCGAATATGAGGCAAGCCTGACGGGTAGCCTCGGCACATCGGCGCGCGACTTGCTGCGTTTTGTCGATCCGGTATCGGGTGAGACGATGGCGGTGCGCAGTGACATTACCGGGCAAGTGGGGCGCATTGCGTCAACGCGCATCGGCCATCATCCGCGTCCGGTACGGCTCTCCTATGGCGGGCCAGTTGTTAAGCTGCGCGCCACACAACTGCGCCCCGAACGCGAGATGATGCAGGTCGGTGCAGAGCTGATCGGTCTTGATAGCGTAGCCGCTGCCTCCGAGGTGTTGATGGTCGCGATTGAGGGGCTGAAAGCAGCGGGCGTTAAAGACATCACCGTTGACCTGACGATGCCAGACCTGATCGATGTGCTGAAGCCAAAGGGTGATCTTGCCGCGTTAAAGGCGGCGCTCGATGCCAAGGACGCAGGCGCCGTGCCCGCCGAATTCGCACCGCTGATCGCCGCTGCAGGGCCGCTGCCCGATGCGCTTGAACGGATGCGCAATTTCGACACGGACGGTAAACTAAAGGACCGGCTGGATGCGATTGAGGCGATTGCCGCGTCGCTACCCGCCGATGTCCGCCTGACGCTCGATCCCACCGAACGCCACGGTTTTGAGTATCAAAGCTGGTTTGGCTTTTCGATATTCTCCGCGCAAGCATCCGGCGAAATCGGGCGCGGCGGCAGCTACCGGATTGGCAAAGAACCGGCGGTTGGCTTTTCCGCCTATATCGACCCGCTGATTGATGCAGGGCTTGCCCGTGGTGAACGCCGCCGCTTGTTTCTGCCAATCGGCACCAATGCCGGTAAAGCCGCTGCGTTGCGCGCGGAAGGCTGGGTCGCGGTTGCACAACTGACCGAGGATGACAGCGCCGAGGCACAAATCTGCACGCATGTTTTAAGTAATGGACGACCCGAACCGGTTTAACTCGGCAAGAATTGCTTTTTTCGGTGGACCTTGCGCATCCAAAACCATAACGCGGGCTACGGCGAATCCCTTCGCAGGAATGTTTTCTGCGCAGAAAAAGGCCAACAGGGCGTCGGGCAAAACCCTCCCTGATCCTTAGGGAAAATTCACATGGCGAATGTAACCGTAATCGGCGCACAATGGGGTGACGAGGGCAAAGGCAAGATTGTCGATTGGCTGGCGATCAAGGCTGATGTCGTGGTCCGTTTTCAGGGCGGGCATAATGCCGGGCACACATTGGTGGTCGGCGATCAAACCTATAAATTATCGCTGCTGCCATCGGGCATCGTGCGCGGCACATTGTCGGTCATCGGCAATGGCGTCGTTTTTGATCCGTGGCATTTCCGCGATGAGGTGGCAAAGCTGACCGGGCAGGGCGTCGATATCAATCCGCAAAACCTGCAAGTCGCCGAAAACGCGCCCCTGATTCTGCCGTTCCACCGCGATCTTGATGCGATGCGCGAAGAGGCAGCTGGCGCTGGCAAAATCGGCACCACCGGTCGCGGCATTGGCCCTGCATATGAGGATAAGGTTGGCCGCCGCAGCATTCGTATCTGCGATCTGGCGCACCTTGATGATCTGGAGCCCCAACTTGACCGCATCTGCGCGCACCATGATGCGTTGCGCGCCGGTTTTGGCCAGCCACCAATCGATCGGCAACGTTTGCTGGATGACCTATGGGATATCGCGGCGTTTGTGCTGCCGTTTGCAAAGCCTGTATGGCTCACCCTGAACCAAGCGAAAAAGCGCGGCGACCGCGTGCTGTTCGAAGGCGCGCAGGGCGTGCTGCTTGATGTTGACCACGGCACCTATCCGTTTGTGACCAGCTCGAATACGATTGCGGGCACAGCGTCCGGTGGTTCGGGCCTCGGCCCATCATCGGTCGGCTTCGTGCTGGGCATTGTAAAGGCATACACCACCCGCGTTGGCGCAGGACCATTCCCCACAGAGCTGGAGGATGCGACAGGACAGCGCCTTGGCGAACGCGGCCATGAATTTGGCACCGTTACCGGACGCAAACGCCGCTGCGGCTGGTTCGACGCTGTGTTGGTGCGGCAATCCGCGGCGGTCAGCGGCATTACCGGAATTGCGCTGACAAAGCTGGATGTGCTCGACGGGTTCGAAACGCTGAAAATCTGCACCGGCTATACAATCGGCGATCAAACCTATGATTACCTGCCGCCCCATGCCGCCGACCAAGCGCGCGCAGTGCCGATTTACGAAGAAATGCCCGGCTGGCAAGAAACCACCGCAGGCGCGCGCAGCTGGGCCGATCTGCCCGCCCAAGCAATCAAATATGTGCGCCGGATCGAGGAACTGATCGAATGCCCAGTGGCGTTGGTGAGCACATCGCCCGAGCGGGAGGACACGATTTTAGTAAGGGATCCGTTTGCGGATTGATGGGGTTGGGGCAGAATGGTTTCGCCGAAATGGCGAGCATTTATGGGTAGAATAACAATGCCCGACGGCAGATGGCGAGATGAAAGAGAAGTCGTGAGCTATTGCAACGCACACATTTCGCAGCAATACATGCTATTCTTCAGACGGATTTGACTAAAGATGCATGAGAGTTACCCTTTCCCTCCTATCATAGAAGCTGTCATTGAGGTGAGAGTGGATGGACTGATTGACGAGGCAGACAGGCTTAAAATAGGAAAAAAGCTGTCGAAGTTTTATCCAACCGAGCGCTTGCAAATGAAAAAGACGATTAACGTCGATTTCGATCAGGACATAGCTAGCATCAATCCCGAGGGTACGGTTGTTACCAGAGCTAATGCCGACGAAGATGAGCAAATGCTTCTAGGACCCAACAGTTTATCGGTATCACAGCGAGCGACCTACCCCGGCTGGGCCAAGTTTTTTGAGCGCTTCCAACGAGACTGGACTACATGGAAGTCAGTTGTAGGACATCGTAAAGTGATACAGATTGGTATGCGGTTCATAAATAGAATCGATGTTCCACTGGTTGATGATGTCGCGAGGCATGAGGATTACCTCACGCTGCAAATCCAGTTGCCATCCTCATATCCCAACACAAATGGATACTCGCTGATGGCTCGACTTCCGCTACCTGACGTCCATTGTTTTGCGGTCATCAATTCAGGAGCAATGGAATCACCAATTCCTAAACATGCCGGGTTCCTCTTGGATATTGATGTTATCCGACAGGTTGACGTGCCGCAACATGACACCGATATAAGCAGTTTACTGGAGAAAATGCGCCATGCAAAAAATGATGTCTTCCAGGCCCTCATCACCGACGCCGCCCGCGATAGATTTAGGAATGACAAGCATCTTCGGTAATGCTGCCATCAGACAGTCACTCGGCATAACTGGATTAGGCCAATCACTTTCATTCGATGCGGCTGGGACGAAAGCGCTATTTCAATCTACAGAAGAAAAAAATTTCACCGCAAGTAGCGCTGCCCTAGCCTCGGCCCCTGCAATAAAATCGACAGAAGAACGACTTTTCGACGCTAAGGCAAGCGCGAAGATATACACTGCACAAGTTGAAGTTGCGATGCGCATCAACGAAAACTGGCGAAAACAACTTTTTCGTCAGATTGATAGTGTTTTGGACGCTGACGAGTGGATGTTAGGCGATGAGCCGCTTACGACGGAATCATACCAAACCTTCCTGCGTTTGATGTTTATTATCCAGCCAAGAATCAAGCCGGGGTTAGGCATGACCTCCGACGGTAATCTCATGGCTATATGGCAAGCTGACGATATGAGGCTGACGATTTATTGCTTCGGCGATGACGATCTGCGATATGTGCTTTCGTATATGGAAGAGGGCAAACGTCGGACAGCTGCTGCTGATGCGTCGATCTTTAACGTTCGAAAACTTCTCGCGGTATTTCAGCCCGATAAATGGTTCGGCAATGAGCCAGCTTAATGTCCCGGACGAAGATCACATTGTCCGCTACGTAGGCTGGAATCAAGTCGCCAAAGATGCTGATGATACAGTTCTTGGCATTTCTGCGGAAGCTTTTCGCCGCAGATACAATGAAGATGGATTGTCAGTAAACTGGCTTGAACGTGCGGACGCCGATGCAGCCAACAAACTACGAAGAACGGTCGAACTTCTTACGGCGGGAATAGCTATTGGGAAAAAATCGCGTGTAGCCATTGCGAACGTAGCGGCTTTTAAGGCTATTTGCGTATCCCGACATGCACGAGTGCGTATCGTGCATATTCCAATTGATGGAAACGAACCACATTCGGAGGTGCGACAGCTTTCTCGTGATGACGATGAAATATTAGAACTGCTAGCTAGCGAGTCTGTCACAGCTCACCATCTTTGTTTGGATGTTCTTTCTTGAAGAAAATTCTTGGATTGTTGCGCTAATGGCAGATTGCCGAACAGCAGTTTCTACTCTGTTCAGTTTAAAACCGGACAGTCCGCTCCCCCCAACTTAGCCGACATTCAAACCTTTTCTACAATCCACCTTGCAAAATAGGATTTTTCCTGTCAGACTACACAACGATGAAAAGTGATGTTCGCCCCTTTGATTCGCTTCATTCCTCATCACAGGTGCGCCCGATTTTTGTTAACCGCGCTACCCCATCATTCCACACGCCTCCCCAACCGTTCAGGTGTGACTTTAGTGAGACCTTTCGGCGATGATCGGCCTATTTCTGCGCTTGTTTTTGTTGATGCCGCTTTTGTGGGCTTGCTCCTCCGGCCAAGCTGAAGACATCAGCTCCATCGTCAAAGCTGACCGTATCCTAGTCGACAAAAGTGACCGAGTGATGATCTTGTATAAAGCGGACGCAGAAATCGCGCGTTATGCAAACATCAAATTGGGCGATGCGCCGGTGGGGCACAAGCAGTTTGAGGGGGATGAGAAAACGCCCGAGGGCAACTATACGATTAGCGGCCGGAATCCCGGCAGCAGCTATCATCTTAGCTTGCGCGTTTCCTACCCCAATGCCGCGGACCGCGCTTTTGCCAAGTCAAAGGGCAAGTCACCGGGCGGGGACATCTTTATCCACGGCCAACCCAATGGATCGCCCATCGACCGGTTGCCCAATGATTGGACCGATGGCTGCATCGCGCTTTCCAATGCAGAGATGAAACGGGTTTGGAAACAGGTGGATGACGGGACGCCGATTACGATCCGGCCCTAACGAGTCTTGATCTTGTCATAAAATTACGCAAACGTCGGCTTACAGGGGAATACCTTTTTAGGAGTTCCCAACAGTGACATCGCGAGAAGCAACCGGGCTGTGGGTGCAGTCTGACGGGAATATCCGGCAAAGCCTTTCCGACAAAATCGCCGTGTGTGCTTATGGTGCGATCCAGTGGCCGTGGCTGTTACGCAGCATGTCTGGCGGGCGGCGCGACCATAAATATGCACTGCTCGAACGGTTGGGTTTGCCGCATGATGCGCTGCCCAATCTGGGAAGCTGGAAAGCCGATACGTTTTTCTTGGCGCATATCTGCCGCGCGATTGAAACCCTACGGCCAAAGTCTGTGGTCGAATTGGGGTGCGGCGCATCGACCTTTGTTATTGGCAAAGCTCTGATGCTGAACGGTGGTGGGCGGTTGTTGAGTTTTGATCAGCACCGGGAATTTGTCGCATCAACGCAGCGGTGGTTGAATGAGCATCAGATTACCGGCGATTTGCACCACGCGCCTTTGGGGCCAGCGCCAAAGGATTGGCCGGGGCATTGGTATCAGCTTGATCCGGTGCCGCCTGTTATAGACTTGCTGGTCATTGATGGGCCGCCATGGGCCATCCACCCGCATGTGCGCGGTGCGGCGGAATCGCTGTTCAACAGGATCAGCATCGGCGGCCAGGTTTTGCTGGATGATGCTGCCAGACCGGGGGAGCGCGTTGTGGCGCGGCGTTGGCGCAAGAACTGGCCGGATTTTGACTTTACCTTCGATCAGCGCGGGACAAAGGGCACATTAATCGGCACGCGCCTGTCTTGATTAGTCCCGCATTATCCCGCATGCATTTGCCATAGTATGGGGACAGGCTGTGCAATTGGCAGATATCGGATTTAGCGAAGCGCAAGGGGATTTGCTGGAGGTTGCGACCGAGTTTTGCCGCGACCGATCGCCGATGTCCAAAGTGCGCGCTTTGATGGAAAGTGACAGCGGCTTTGACGCGGCGGTATGGCGCGAGATGGCGGATCTGGGCTGGATGGCAATTGCGGTGCCAGAGGAATTTGGCGGTGTTGGCTTGTCACTTGCCGAGGTCGCGCCGGTGATTGAGCAGATGGGGCGCAACATGCTGGCCTCGCCATTTGTGCAGACGACATTGACGGCGCAGGCTTTGTTGACCGGTGGCAACGATGCGATGAAGGCGGAGTGGCTGCCAAAGCTGGCCGCAGGATCGGTGGCGACGCTTGCCTTGTCAGAACCGCATGGCGATTGGGATATAGGCCATATCGATGCGCGTGCGGTGCAGGATGGGGATCGGCTGGCACTGTCGGGACAGAAACATTTTGTCCTATGGGCCGACAGTGCCGATTTGATTGTTGCATCAGTGCAGTTCGGCGGTGAGGCGGCGTTGGTGTTGCTGAACCGCGATGATCTGCCCGCTGGCGCACTTCGCCGCGAGACAATTATTGATGAGACGAAACGCAGCTTTGCGCTGTCGCTTACTGGGATATCGGTTCCGCACACGGCCTTGATCAAAGCCCCCAACCTACAGGCTTTGGCCGATGCGGCGTTGCTTTTGCAAAGCGCCGAGATGGTTGGCGGCACGCAAGCGGTGATCGATTACACTTTGGGCTATCTGCAAACGCGCAAGCAATTCGGCAAATTGATCGGTGAATATCAGGCGCTGAAACATCCGATGGTGGATGCTTATGTCAGCTATGAAAAAGCGCGGTCGCATCTATATGGTGCGGCGCATAGTCACGGACAGCAGGGCAAAGCCGCAGTTGCTGCCCATATGGCAAAGGCATCGGCGGACAAAGCCTATGCCTATGCCGCGGACCGTGCAATCCAGTTTCACGGCGGCTTTGGCTTTACGCATGATTGCGATGCGGGGCTGCACCGGCGCGCCGCGATTTTCCATGCGTCGCAATATGGTGATGCCGCGTATCACCGATCAAAGCTGGCGGATTTGCTTCTTGCTTGACCTTTTACCGGCCTAAGGTTAGGGGCTACCGCTTTCCGGGGTCACTGATTCCCGCACATCATATTTTTATAGGATTTTTTGACATGGCGCGTATCTGCGAACTGACCGGCAAAGGTCGCATGGTTGGTCACAATGTGAGCCACGCGAACAACAAGACAAAGCGCACGTTTCTGCCTAATTTGCAGAATGTGACTTTGCTGTCGGATAGCCTTGATCAAGGTTTCAAATTCCGCGTGTCGACATCGGGCCTGCGCTCGGTCGAACATGTTGGCGGCCTTGACAACTGGTTGCTGAAAACATCGGATGATAAGCTGAGCATTAATGCGCGCAAAGTCAAAAAAGCTTTGTCGAAAAAGCAGGCTATCGCCGCTTAATTCATTAGCTTTATAGCGAATCAAAGCCGGGGGCGTTCGTCGCCTCCGGTTTTTTATTGGGCAGTGTCAGCGCAAACTTCATCAATAACGTCCGCTGAATCGCGTTGAAGTTATTGTCCGATATCAACCAAACAATCGTGCGCCCCTGATCCTGCGTGATCGTAAGCCCCTCCATATTGTCGACCAGCAACGGCGGCGCCAACGTGGCGATAACTTCGCCGGACACTGTGGCATCGCGCATGATTTTGGCCGGATCCAGAATTAACAGCTTTGCCGTGAAGCCTTGGGGAAAGCCGACCCTGCGTTCCAGCAGCAGCAACCGCCCATCGGGCAGCTGCGCCCCATCCGTTATGCGATATCCGTCACTTGGCCGGTAACGGAACGGATAATATGTAGTTCCGGGCTCCACCGGATCGCCCGAAAAATGAACTGCGGGATAAACGCCGTCATCAGCACCGCCCTCGGCAAAGGCCAAAAAGCGTCCATCGTTTAGCCGAATTAACGCCTCGGTGCCCTTGTTTGCGATCCAGTTGCGCATAATTGCCGGGCGAACAGCACCATCAATTCGCGACAGTGATGTTGGAAAGCGCCGTATGGCGTGGCGGACTTCATAGCTGACCCACACTTTGCCTGACACCGGATCATAGGCAATGCCCTCTGTATCGCGATCTTCATAAGTTACGCGTTTGCCATATGCCCCTGGAAGCACAGCGATAAACGGCCGGTCGATTGTGTCATCGTTGGTCAGGCCAAAGCCGATCAGCGCCCCTGCATCGCTAACGCCGATAAACCGGCCATCCTTTAATGCGACCAAAGCGGAGATGCCGCCAAAATCTCCATTGTCGCTGCGCAATTCCCATGCACCAAGGAACGTCAACGGACCGACTGACTTCCGGCTTGGGTTGCTCTCATCAAACAACAACGGTGTTAGCGCAATATCCTGACTGCGGTTTTCATAAACCCTGCGCACACCGCCAACGGCCAGTGCCGCGAGCATGAAAATCAGCAATAGCCGCAGCAAACGCTTCAACATCTAACCTCAATAGCTGTTCATCAAAATGAACTCAAACATGAACAAAAAATAACACCGCATTCAGCAATGGCTCAAAAGCGAACGCATATCCAGATGTCACAGGGAAAGAGTTTCCGGTCCGCAGTTTTCAGCAATTTCTGCGGGCCAACCCAAACAGCAAAAGGAGCACAGATCATGATGAAAAAGACACTCGCAGCACTTATCGCCACCGCCACATTGGCAACCGGCTTCGCCGCTGTTCCAGCAGCAGCTCGCTATGATCGTTATGACCGTGATGACGGTTATTACAACTATGACAATCGCGGCTATTATGGCGACCGTCGCAGCAATCGTCGCTGTGACAAAGGCACCGGCGGTACAGTGATCGGCGCAGTCGTAGGCGGACTTGCCGGACGTGAAGTAGCACGGCGCGGCAACAAAACCGAAGGCGCAATCATCGGTGCAGCAGTCGGCGCCCTTGCCGGTCGCGCGATTGATAAGGCAGACAGCAACTGCCGTCGCCGTTATCGCTAATCGCGACTATATCTGGTAACAATTGAAACTTGTCGCCGCATAGCCATTGGCGCTATGCGGCGACATGGCATTCGAACTTAATGAAGCACGTGCAGCGATCCGTCCGCTGCACCGCACCCCGGAACCCGAAACGCTCGCGCCGTTGGTTGCTACTGCGCAATTGGGCGCTAGCGAATATGCACAGATCACAGAGCGGGCGCGCCATCTGCTAGATGCTTTGCGCGACGCGCAGACCGATGGTTGGGTCAATCAATTCCTGCAGGAATACCGTTTGGGGACTGAGGAAGGCACAGCTTTGCTGTCGCTGGCCGAGGCCTTCTTGCGCGTTCCCGATCCTGAAACCGCCGACATGCTGATCGCCGATAAGCTTGGCGATGCAGACTGGCGGGCGCACAAGGGGCAATCGGCTAGCTTGCTTGTTAACAGCGCAACCTGGGGGCTGGTGCTGGGTAAGGCGATGGTGGGCGATCAAGCCAGCGGCGCACTGCGCGGGCTAGTCGCACGGGCAGGGGAACCATTTGTGCGCCAAGGCGTGGGCGCTGCGATGCGGCTGATGGGGCAAGTCTTTGTCATGGGCCGCACGATCGAAGAGGCCATGAAGCGGATGGAGGGGCGCGATCACCGCGGCTTCACCGCCAGTTTCGATATGCTGGGTGAGGCTGCACGGACGACGCCGGATGCACAACGCTATTTCGATGCCTATCGCTGTGCGATAGCTGCTGTTGGCAAAAATGCTGATCGTGGACACAGCATATCTGTGAAGCTGTCTGCTCTCCACCCGCGCTATGAAACGGCAAAGGCCGCAACCTGCGTTCCTGAACTGACAGAGATGCTGATTACTTTGGCACGGCAGGCGGCGGGTGCTGGCGTGCAGCTGACGGTCGATGCCGAAGAAGCAGCGCGGCTGGAAATGAGCCTTGATATCATCGAAGCTGCATCCCGCGATCCGCAACTGAAAGGTTGGGATGGTCTTGGCATGGCTGTTCAGGCCTATACAAAACGGGCGCGTCCCGTGATTGCGTGGGCCGATGCATTGGGGCGCGAAACCGGGCGGATCATGCAGGTGCGCCTCGTCAAAGGCGCCTATTGGGATAGCGAGATCAAATGGGCGCAGGAACGCGGACTATCCGATTATCCGGTGTTCACCCGCAAGGCCGCAACCGATGTATCTTATCTTTCGTGTGCAAAGGATATGCTAGCGGCCAGCAACATCCGCCCCGCATTTGCCACCCACAACGCAATGACCGTTGCCACGATATTGGAATGGGCTGGCAACTCCCGCGATTTTGAATTCCAACGGTTGCATGGCATGGGGCGGGGGCTGTTTGAAAAGCTGGTTAGTCAGCAAGGCTATCATTGCCGTATCTATGCGCCGGTTGGCGGGCACCGGGATCTGCTGGCCTATCTTGTTCGCCGATTATTGGAAAATGGTGCGAACAGCAGCTTTGTTCATCAATTGGCCGATGCTGATATCAGCGAGGAAGAACTGCTAGCCGATCCGGTGGAAAAGGTGATGGCTGTCGGCGGCACGCGGCATCCGGCAATTCGCTTGCCCGCAGAGCTTTTTGAGCCTGAACGACCCAATAGTGGCGGGATTGATTTGGACGATGCGGACATATTGGCAGGTATGGCTGCGGCAGTAGCTACGCCTGTGCCAATCCCCGCGGTCGATGCTGCTTCAGTGGCTGCAGCAATCACCGCTGCGACAGACGCATTCCCCCGCTGGTCAGCAACACCCGTCACAGAACGCGCAGCATGCCTGGTACGTCTTGCCGATCTGTTGGAGGAGCATAAGCCGCAATTGATGGCCATTGCCGTGCAAGAGGCGAAGAAGACAATTCCTGATGCATTGTCGGAAGTGCGCGAGGCGATTGATTTTTGCCGCTATTATGCTGCGCGCGCGATCAGCGATTTGGAACCTATTGACCTTCCCGGCCCAACGGGCGAGCGCAACGTGCTGCGCATGGAGGCCAAAGGCGTTTGGGCAGCGATTGCGCCTTGGAATTTCCCGCTGGCGATTTTTCTGGGTCAGGTGACGGCGGCTTTAGTCACAGGCAATACTGTGGTGGCAAAGCCCGCACCGCAGACGCCGGATATTGCGCGCTATGCAGTTCAACTGGCGTATCAGGCAGGTATTCCAAATGGCGTATTACAGCTGGTGACAGGCGGCGGCGACATTGGCGCAGCTTTGACCGGTGATACGCGTATATCGGGTGTGGTGTTTACCGGGTCGGTGGCAACGGCCAAGGCGATTGCCCGCAACCTGTTAATAGATGACGATAGGCCGCTTGTTCCGCTGATCGCCGAAACCGGCGGGTTGAATGCGATGATCGTCGATTCAACCGCATTGTCGGAACAGGTTGTGCGTGATGTGATCGTTTCGGGTTTCCAATCGGCGGGGCAGCGCTGTTCAGCTTTGCGGTTGCTGTTGCTGCAAGAAGAAATTGCCGAAAGCACGCTGGAAATGCTGGCGGGTGCGATGGACGCATTGGTGATCGGCGATCCGTCAGACCCTGTGACTGATATCGGCCCTGTCATCGACCAAGCGGCTTATGACAGGTTGATGGCGTATCGCGCCGCCAATGCAGTCCGGATCGTCCATACTCTTGATGTGCCAGCAGGCGGGTTGTTTGTGCCGCCGACAGTCATACGGCTCGACAGCCTTGATGACATCAATACCGAATGGTTTGGCCCCATCGTTCATGTCGTAACATGGCAGGCAGGCAGACTGGAAGAAACGATCAAGCAAGTTAATGCCAAGGGATTTGGCCTGACTATGGGGCTGCACAGCCGGATTGCGCGTGTGTCCGATCTGGTCGAGGCCAGCGCCCATGTTGGCAATCTGTATATCAACCGATCGATGATTGGGGCGGTGGTGGGCAGCCAGCCTTTTGGTGGCGAGGGGCTTTCGGGTACCGGACCAAAAGCGGGCGGGCCGCATTATCTGTATAGGTTTTGCGCCGAACGGACGACGAGTGTCGACACTACAAGTTCGGGTGGCAACGCGTCATTGTTGTCATTGGAGGATTAAAGAAAAGGGCAGTGCGCGACCCTGCACTGCCCCTCCCCCCGTTAACGAATGCCCCTGTTAACGAAGCCGGGCAGAGAACGTGGAATTAGTCGCTTTTGCGAATTGATCCCTCAATGTCCTCAATGTCTTCAAAACTTTTTTCCATATCGCGGCCCATCTTTTCAAACTCTGGGACCATATTTGCAAAGGCTGCGGCAAAGCTGCTCATCATGCCCATCATTTGGCGGCTGCCATCGGCTAGCTGGTCAGGCAATCTATCGGCATCGCGGCCTGCGATATCGGCAAGAGTGTCGTTTGCGCGAATACGCTTGCGTCCTTTGTTTGCACCGGGAACCGATTTTTCAATCGCGGTGACAAATTGGCCGATGGGCAGATCGAGCATATTCTCGGTCATACGTTCGACCATATTAGCAACGCCCTTTTGCATTTTCGGGTTGGCCAGCTTGTCGGCCATCGCGTTAAGCTCGGCCTGTGTGTCGCTGCTGCGTGCGTCGCTGTAGCGGTCATTACGATCGCCGCGCTGTTCGGCTTGTTGCGGCAGATCAGGGCTTTCTTCGGCTAAAACGGGGGTCAACACAGGTTCGCCAGTGCCGGACACAAACAGGATTGGTTCAGCGGCTTTGGCCGGCGAAAACGCAAGCAACAGCACAGCTGCACCAGCAAGCAAAGGGATGCGAAAATCGATTGAACGCATGAGCGTACCTTCCAACCAGCCCGATCGTGTAATGGGCCAACCACAGGCTTTTGCGCCTGAACAATCGGGCATTAGCAGCATGAAGCTGATTGGAAACTGAACAGACCTGTCAGATTTGCGAAAGCGTGGTAAACAGTTGTAACGTGATATTGCGCAGCTTTACTCTGCAGCAACCAGCACTTCCGCATCGCTTAATGGATGCTGCAACCGGGTTAGCATTTCTTTTGGACAGACTTGCCAAAATTCCCCGCGCCTACGATCCCAATCCTCTAGGATCGAATTCGACCACTGGCTGTCAGTGGCATTGGCGTGTTCGGCGATCAGGTCTTTCAGCACGCCTTCCCAATGGTCGCTGTCGAGCCGTTGCCAAACGATGCTGTCTGGATTGGCCCGGCTTTCGACCTCACCATTCGGATCGAGTATAAAAGCCATACCGCCCGTCATCCCGGCCCCAAAATTGCCACCGGTTTCGCCAAGGATCACAGCAATGCCGCCCGTCATATATTCGCAGCCATTGGCACCGCAGCCCTCGACGACGACTTTGGCCCCAGAGTTGCGCACGGCAAAGCGCTCACCGGCCTGTCCTGCGGCTAGCAAAGTGCCTGCGGTCGCTCCGTAAAGCACTGTGTTGCCGATAATGCTATTGTGCTGGCTTTCCAGCTGTGAACTGACCGTAGGGCGCACAACGATGCGTCCACCGGACAATCCCTTGCCGACATAATCATTTGCATCGCCAAACACTTCCAGCGTCACACCTTGGCACAGGAACGCGCCCAGCGATTGGCCTGCACTCCCACGCAACCGGACATGGACGTGCCCGTCGGAAAGGCCTTTCATGCCATACAATCGTGTAATTTCTGACGATAGCCTTGTGCCAACTGCGCGGTGTGTGTTGCGCACATTATACGTCAGCTGCATCTTCTCACGCCGGTTGAACACGGGCTGTGCGTCCTTGATGATTTGCGCGTCCAGACTGTCGGGTACTTCGTTTCGGTTGCCCTCAATATGGAACCGCCGCGCACTATCGGGTGCATCGACTTTGGCGAGGATCGGGTTGAGATCAAGGTCGTCGAGATGTTCAGCACCGCGGCTTACTTGACGAAGCAATTCGGTGCGGCCGATCACTTCATCAAGCGAACGGAAGCCTAGCTTGGCCAGAATTTCGCGCACTTCTTCGGCGATGAAGGTCATCAGGTTGATGACTTTTTCAGGCGTGCCAGAGAACTTTGCACGCAGCTTTTCATCTTGCACACAAATGCCGACGGGGCAGGTGTTGGAATGGCACTGACGCACCATGATGCAGCCCATCGCGACGAGGCTCAGCGTGCCAATGCCATATTCCTCTGCGCCAAGGATGGCCGCTATCACGATATCACGACCAGTTTTCAGGCCACCATCTGTACGCAATTTAATGCGGTGTCGTAAACCGTTGAGCGTCAACACTTGGTTGGCTTCGGACAGCCCCATTTCCCAAGGCGTGCCTGCGTATTTGATGCTGGTCAACGGGCTGGCACCCGTGCCGCCGACATTGCCGGAAACCAGAATTACATCGGCGTGTGCCTTGGCAACGCCTGCTGCAATCGTTCCGATACCAGCCGCACTGACTAGCTTCACGCACACTTTCGCGCGCGGATTAATCTGTTTCAGATCATAGATCAGCTGCGCCAAATCCTCGATCGAATAGATATCATGGTGCGGGGGAGGGGAGATCAACGTCACCCCAGGTGTTGAATGACGAAGCCGCGCAATCATCTCGGTCACTTTGAAACCGGGCAATTGCCCACCTTCACCGGGTTTTGCCCCTTGCGCGACTTTGATCTCAATCTCTTCGCATGCGCCCAGATATTCGGCGGTCACGCCAAAGCGCCCAGACGCAATCTGCTTGATAACGCTGTTGGCATTATCGCCATTCTCATAAGGGGTGAAGCGCTTGCTATCTTCGCCGCCTTCACCCGACACGGCTTTGGCGCCGATGCGGTTCATGGCAATCGCCAGCGTCTCATGCGCCTCTGGCGAGAGCGCGCCCAGCGACATGCCGGGCGTTACAAAACGCTTGCGGATCTCGGTGATCGCCTCAACTTCGTCGAGAGCGATGCCGTCTTTCGGGAAGTTAAACTCCATTAAGTCGCGCAGATATACCGGCGGCAATTCGCGAACCCCCGCTGCAAACTGCAGATAGGTGGAATAGCTGTCGTTGCCGACTGAACTTTGCAGTAGATGCATCAGGCCCGCTGAATAGGCGTGTGCTTCGCCATCTTTGCGTTGTTTGTAAAAGCCACCAATGGGTAGCCGCGTAACCGCGCTATCAAACGCCTCTGTATGACGGTCGCGGGCGTTTATGAATAGGGAGTGGTATCCTTCACCCGATATTTTGTTTGGCATTCCGGGGAAGAAATCGTTCACCAAAGCGCGGGAAAGTCCCACTGCTTCAAAGTTATAGCCGCCGCGATAGCTGGAGATCACTGCGATCCCCATCTTCGACATAATCTTTAACAATCCCTCGTTTATCGAGTTTCGGTAGTTATTTTTGGCACTTTGCAAGTCCATGCTGCCCAAAAGCCCGCGCGCATGGCGATCCTCTATCCCTGCCTCTGCAAGATACGCGTTTACTGTGGTTGCGCCAACGCCGACCAACACCGCGAAGTAATGCGTATCAAGGCATTCCGCCGCCCGCACATTGACCGATGAATAGCTACGCAGACCCACACGAACCAGATGCGTATGCACAGCCGCCGCCGCCAAGATCATCGCAATCGCAACGCGCTCCGGCCCGATATTCTCGTCCGTTAAAAACAATTCAGTCTGCCCAGACCGCACAGCTGCCTCTGCCTGTTCGCGGATGCCAACAATCGCAGCGCGCAGCCCTTCTTGTCCTTCATCAACCGAATAGGTGCAGTCGATAGTCGCGGCATTTTTACCAAACGCAGCCTTTAACCGCGTCCATTCCGCTGTCATCAGCACCGGGCTTTCCAGCACCAGAACGTCGCTATTCTGGCTGGTATCTTCAAGGATATTGGCAAGGTTTGAGAACCGCGTTTTCAGGCTCATGACATGCCGTTCGCGCAAGCTATCAATGGGCGGATTTGTCACTTGGCTGAAATTCTGGCGGAAAAACTGGCTGATGATGCGCGGTTTATCGCTGATCACAGCCAAGGGCGTATCGTCGCCCATTGATCCGATGGCTTCCTTGCCATCCTCTGCCATCGGCGCGAGGATCATTTCCATATCCTCCAGCGTCATCCCGGCCGCCACTTGCCGCTGCGTCAATTCCGCCCGGCTGAATGTGGGCAGAGTTTCAACGCCATTATCGGGCAGATCGCCAATTGAACGAAAGCCCCCAACCAGTGCTGCATAATCTTGTTCGGCGGCAACGCGGTTCTTCAGGTCGGTATCACGATACAGCACACCTTCATCAAGGTTGACGGCGATCATTTGGCCCGGCCCCAAACGGCCTTTTTCAATAATAGTGTTTTCGGGCACCACAACCATGCCGGTTTCCGACCCGATAATCAGGATACCATCATTGGTCCAGCAATAGCGTAGCGGCCGCAATGCGTTGCGATCAACGCCGGCCACCGCCCAATGTCCATCGGTCATGGCAAGCGCCGCAGGGCCGTCCCATGGCTCCATCACACTGGCCATATATTCATACATGCTTTTATGCGCAGTTGGCAGGTTGGGGTTGGCTTGCCATGCCTCCGGGATCAGCATCAGCTTTGCTGTCGGTGCTTCTTTGCCAGACCGCACCAGCGCCTCAAACACCGCATCCAATGCCGCTGTGTCCGATGACCCTGCCGGGATCACCGGTTTGATGTCGGCGCTATGATCACCAAAGGCGATGCTTGCCATTTTGATCTCGTGGCTTTTCATCCAATTCTGGTTGCCGCGAATGGTGTTGATCTCGCCATTATGGGCAAGGCTGCGGAACGGTTGCGCCAGCCACCATTGCGGAAATGTATTGGTCGAATAGCGTTGATGGAAAATCGCAACGCGGCTTTCAAACCGGTCGTCTTGCAGGTCGGGGTAAAACACCGACAGGCTCTCGGCTAGGAACAGCCCTTTATAGACAATCGACTGGCAAGACAGGCTGCAAATATAGAAATCACGAATTTGCGCAGCGATGATTTTCTTCTCAATGCGGCGGCGAACGAGATACAGGTTCTTTTCAAACTCGGTGATGCTGACTTCATCGGGCATCGGCCCTGCGATCATGATCTGCTCAATCTCTGGCCGGGTCGCCTGACCCTTATCGCCAATGACCGACACATCAACCGGAACCTGACGCCAGCCATAGATGGTATAGCCCGCCTCGATAATTTCGGATTCAACCAATGTCCGGCAATTTTCCTGTGCGCCAAGGTCGGTGCGCGGCAGGAATACCATGCCAACGGCGAGGCGATTGGGCATGACTTTATGCCCACCCGCCGCAATCGCATCGTCAAAAAAGCGCGCTGGCAGATCAACATGCAGCCCGGCACCGTCGCCCGTCTTTCCATCGGCATCGACAGCACCGCGATGCCACACCGCCTTTAATGCTTCAATCGCCGATGCCACCACCCGCCGCGAAGGCTTTCCATCAGTCGCCGCGATCAAGCCAACGCCGCAAGCATCGCCCTCTGATTCAGGGTGATACATGCCTTCACGGGCCAACCGTTCGTGCTCGGGGGTGGGGTAATAATGTGTCATTTCGATGCCTGTTCCGTGCGCCGTGTGATCGTAGTTACAGCGGCGTCCTCTATTTCTTTATCTTCGCCTGGTGCGCTTTCATTCATCCAATCGAGCGCAATCTGTTGGGTTTGCGGCGCGATCTTTTGCAGGCCGGATAATAAGCCGGTTTGCATCAGCGCATCGAGTGCCTTTAGGTCGGCATCGTCCAACGCGTTCACTATTGACGGAACGGTCTTGTTAATATCCTTCAACGCCGAGCCCGCTGAAATGCGGTAATCCTCCGAACCCTTGGCTTCTGCCATCATTGCGTCTGGCTTCACCTGTTCCAACATTACGGCGATCATCTTTTGACCGGTTACAGAAGAATAAAACGCAATCAATGTATCAAGCTCTGACGCCGAAAAATTGGCGCGATACAATGCACTTTGACGCGCTTGCAAATCAGGCAAGCGTTGGCGCAAATATTTGTTGATGATAGGCAAAACAGTCTTTGCCATTTCCATGCCAATGCCCGGATGTTCGATTTCTAGCTCAGCCAGATCAGGGTCTGACGCCATCAGTTCGAGCATCAAGGTTTCTGCTTTGGCGTCAGACTTGTCGTCACCAATGATAATTGCTTCGCTGTTTAGAATGCCCGCAAGCAACATGGATTTGGTTTGGTGCATATCCGTTGAGGTGGAATATGCGGCAGTTGCTTCAGCTTGCGCATACACAGGCGTTGCCGCTGCGGACGTACCGTAAGTCGCGAGTAAAGTAACAAGTATCAATGCGCGCATATCTCTATCCTAAAACTTTGGAGGCCAACCATTTATGCTTGGCAGGGTATGTTGGAAAAAGGACATTATGGTATCCTGTTGAGGCTTATGTGCTGGGCCTTAATCGCTGCTCTCTGCTTTAGTCGCGGCATCGCGCTTCCAGCCTTTGGCCAGATAGCGTTCACGGACGCGCAGCATGACTTCGTTTTCGAAATCGAGCGTTGCATTTGACGCTTCCGTCGACTGCTCGGCGAGTTTGCCCGATTTGGTTTCCAACTCAGTCATTTTCTTTTCGTCGGCCTTGTCCCAATTGGACCGATCCCACCATGGTTCTTCGCCGGTATCACCGGCAAAGGGATCTGCAGCTGCGGCGGTAGCTTCGTCTATACCACCCTCTTCAACGCCGCCATATTCGTTCAACTTATCCGCTGTCGTGCCCAGTAATTTGGCAACGGAATCTTTCTCTTTGGCGGTCAGATCGGATAGCGATCTGGTTGGCGGAATTTCCGACATTTTCTTGTCGATTTCGGTTGCCGGGTCAGTCAAATCGTCGACCATTTTTGGCAAAGCCTTAAAAACGGCCTGCATCACTTCGGGATCGGCCTGCAACAGAATAGATTCAGTCCCGAAAAGGGTGCCCGTTGGTGTCGATAAAAAAGCATTCAGTTCGGTCAGCTGCGCCGCTGTAAATTTGCGGGCATAGGCACGGGTAAGTCCTTCGCGCATTGGTTTTTCAACCACAGCCGCGATTTTATTGATCATCGGGCTAAGGCTACTTTGTATCACCTCTGTGCGCTTGGCATGGTTGGGATCGAGAATGTCGGTAATGGCTTTACGCTTCGCCTCATCCAGCCCACCCTCGGGCGCTTCGACGCCAGTGGTCAACGAGATTTCCAGATCAGACATACCGCCTTCTTGATTAAAAATTCCCGCCGTGAATTTATCCATCATGTCGTTCATCATCTTGCCGTAAACGCCGTCGGGCATGACTTTGGCAGTAGTCTGTTGCGCGAGCGTTAGGCGCGCCGGCTCAATCGGGGGCAGGTTTTTGGTGTCAAAGATTTTGGAGAATAGCTTCTCCATATCTTCCAGCTCTTTTTTGAATTTATCCTTCGGCCCAGTCTGGTCCATCGCATCGCTTGCTTCAGCTGCCCCGGCCTCTTCGGCCACCGCAGTCGCTTCAGCCGCTTCGGTCTTTGCGAACGCTGGCTGCGCAGTTACGGTCATGCTGCTGGTCACAAGCAGGCTGGCAAGTATCAATTTACGCATATGTCTCTCCCTAGAAAACTAAGCTGCAAGTCGGGCTTTATCATTGGCCTGCATCCAGCGATGCATATGTTCTATCACATCGCGGCCATCCTTTATCGCCCAAACGACAAGGCTGGCACCGCGCACAATGTCTCCCACTGCAAAGACGCCCGGCAGGTTGGTCATGCCGGTGATATGATCCGCCCGGATGGTGCCCCAACGGGTTACGTTCAGGTCGGGGCTGCTGAATAGATTGGGCAGATCCTCTGGCTCAAAACCGAGTGCGGTAATGACCATGTCAGCATTCAGCGTAAAGTCGCCTTCGGGGTCATTTTCTGGCGCGCGGCGTCCGCTGGCATCGGGTGCGCCCAGACGCATTTTGGACACATGCACGCGCTCTACGCTGTCTGCGCCATCGAAGGATTTGGGGCCGGATAGCCAGACGAATTCGACGCCTTCTTCCTCTGCATTCGCCACTTCGCGCTGTGACCCCGGCATATTTTCACGGTCGCGGCGGTATAGGCATTTAACGGACTTTGCGCCTTGGCGGGTTGCGGTGCGGACACAATCCATTGCGGTGTCGCCGCCGCCAATGACGACGACGTTTTTGCCCTTTGCATCCAGCGTGCCATCATCGAAAGCGGGGACTGCATCGCCAAAGCCTTTACGGTTTGATGCGGTCAGAAAATCGAGCGCGGCGTGAATGCCGTTCAAACCAATGCCCGGGGCTTTGATATCGCGGGGCTTGTAGACACCAGTGGCGATCAGCACGCTGTCATGCTTGGCGCGCAGTTCATCAAGCGATGCATCACGGCCAACTTCAAAATTGGCGTGGAAGATAACGCCGCCCTCGGCCAGCCTGTCGATGCGGCGCATGACGACATCTTTTTCCAGTTTAAATCCGGGAATACCATATGTCAGCAAGCCGCCCATACGGTCATACCGGTCATAGACGTGAACGTCGTAACCGGCGACACGCAGATACTCGGCAGCGGTTAATCCGCCGGGGCCAGCGCCAATGATGCCGACAGAACGCCCGCGTGGTGCGCCGACGGCGATGGGCTCAACCCAGCCTTCGGCCCATGCAGTATCCGTGATGTATTTTTCGACACTGCCGATGGTGACTGCGCCATGCCCTGCAAATTCGATGACACAATTGCCTTCGCACAGCCGGTCTTGCGGGCAGATGCGGCCGCAGATTTCGGGCATGGTGCTGGTCAGGTTCGACAGCTCATACGCTTCGCGCAGGCGGCCCTCTGCGGTCAGGCGCAGCCAATCGGGGATGTGGTTGCCCAGCGGACAATGCACCGAGCAATAGGGCACGCCGCATTGCGAACAGCGCGATGATTGCTCGACGGCTTTGTCAGGTGCGTAGCGGTTAGCGATTTCCTGGAAATCTTCGGCGCGCAATTCAGCCTGCCGTTTTTCTGGGAAAGCTTGGCCTGTGCCGACAAATTTGAGCATGCGTTCTTGCGCCATGACCGGATCCTTTTTGTTAAGGGGCCGATAATATCAAATGTGCTGTCTGTCATGCATAAAACGAACAATAGGACAGCTATGCTGACTTATATATCCTGATTTGCAGCATCATTATAGGCGGGCGCAATTATATTTCACAATAAAAGGTCCGTTTCGGACTTAGCGCACTCCAAGCCATACCAACGCCGCTACACCCGCGACGATTCGGTACCAAGCAAATGGTCCAAAGCCGTACCGCGTCACCACCGCCAAGAACGCCTTTACAACCGCCCAAGCGACAAAGAACGAGACGACAAAGCCGACCCCGATCAGCCCCATATCATCCGATGACAGCGTATCGCCGTGTTTATACAATTGATACGCCGTCGCGCCGGTCAGTGTCGGAACCGCGAGGAAAAAGCTGAACTCTGCCGCTGTTTTGCGATCTACGCCCAGGCTCATCGCGCCAAGGATGGTCGCTCCAGACCGCGATACCCCGGGGATCATCGCAAGGCATTGCACCACGCCAATCAACGCCGATGTTTTCAACGACACCGCTGCGACCCCGCCCGCCTCAACCGGCTTTGCAAAGCGTTCCACCACCAAAATCGCAACGCCGCCGAGTATCAACGTCCACGCCACCAGCCGCGCGTTGCCCAGCATCGTTTCGATAATATCGCCAAAGGCCAGCCCCAGCAGCACCGCCGGGAAAAACGCGACGAGCAAATTGCGCACAAAATTCAGCGCGCCTTTATCCAGCCCGAACAGCCCCTTGGCCACATCCCAAAATGTCCGCCAGTATAACAGCACAATGGCAAGGATCGCACCGGGTTGAATGGCGATATTGAACACCTCCCATTGCGACTGGTCAAACCCCATCAGCTCGGTCGCCAGGATCAAATGCCCGGTGGAGGAAACGGGGAGATATTCGGTAATACCCTCTACAATGCCAAGGATAACGGCGGTCCAGAATTCACTCATTTTGTTAAAGGCTTTCTCAAAACTTGCTGCACCCCTTTAACCGTTCGTGTCGAGCGAAGTCGAGACACAGTGAAGTGGTGCACCAACTATGGGTATCTCGACTACGCTCGATACGAACGGATTTTGGTGCGCAGAAGGAATTCCTAAGTCCAGCCAATCAAGCCGACACCCCATCAAACCGGCCATGCTTGCGATAGATATCCAGCCAGCCCTCGGCCACCGCATCCAACGGCGTTGGCACTATGCCAAATGCGGCCAAGCCATCGGTACCCGACACCACATTGTCGCGGCCCAGCATTTTGAACTGGTCGCTGGTAATCGGCGCGCCGGGCAGCCAACCTGTGCCCACCGCCATCGCCTGTGCCGCAAAGTCGGGTACCGGCACAAATATCTTGTCCGCCCGCCCAATTGCCCGCGCGATCCATTCGTTCAGTTGCATCATCGACAGCACCTGCGGCCCGCCAAGCTCTAGCGTCTCCCCGCCACCCGAACGTAAAGCCGCAACCACAGCCTTGGCCACATCGCCAACAAACACCGGCTGAAACTTTGTGCCCGAACCGATCACCGGCACCACCGGCAACATCCGGATCAGCCCGGCAAAGCGGTTGATAAACGCATCCTCGCGGCCAAACACGATGCTGGGGCGCAGGATCGTGGCGGACGGAAACGCCGCGCGCACCGCGGCCTCGCCCGCACCTTTGCTGCGGCCATAGACCGCATCACTATCCACATCCGCGCCAATCGCCGAGATATGAACCAGCGCCGAAAGCCCCGCATGCGCCGCCGCCTGCGCCACGTTCGCTGCGCCCACGCGCTGCACCAAATCCATGTTATCAAACGACCCGACAAGGTTCACCGCCATGTCCGCCCCGGCCAGCGCATTGGCGACCGAGGCCGGCTTTGTCACGTCACACGCCGCAAGCGACACCTGGCCCAGATTGCCCAGCGGCTTTACTGTGCCCGCGACGCGTGTGTTGCGCACTGCCACGCGAACCCGCGCGCCCGCACCGCACAAAGCCTGCACCACATAGCGCCCCACAAACCCGCCGCCGCCAAAAACCGTGACCAATTTGCCGTTCAGATCGTTCAT
>JAAFIB010000059.1 GCA_013297725.1 Sphingomonadales bacterium | reverse complement strand
CGGCCAGCGAACCTGTCAGCTTAAAGCCGACCACTTCGGGGATCAGCATCGAGACCGGCTGTCCGAGCATCGCTGCTTCGGCTTCAATCCCGCCCACGCCCCAACCAAGCACGCCAAGGCCGTTGATCATCGTGGTGTGGCTATCCGTGCCAACGCAGGTATCGGGGTAGGCGATCAAAGCGCCGTCCGCATCAGTCGAGGTCCACACAGCCTGGGCGATATGTTCCAGATTAACCTGATGGCAAATGCCTGTGCCTGGAGGAACCGCTTTGAAGTTATCCAGCGACTTGCTGCCCCATTTCAAAAAGTCATAGCGTTCGCCGTTGCGGTGATATTCGATGACAACATTCTGCTCCGCCGCCTTGGGATGGCCGAATTCGTCAACCATTACCGAGTGATCGATAACCAGATGCACCGGAACCAGCGGATTGATTTTGCTGGTATCGCCGCCAAGCTTCGCAATGGCATCGCGCATCGCGGCCAGATCGACAACGCAAGGAACGCCAGTGAAATCCTGCAACAGCACGCGGGCAGGGCGGTACTGGATTTCATTCTGCGACGCGGAAGGATCTTTTTGCCAATCAACCAATGCCTGAGCATCGGCTGTTGAAACGGTAAAACCACCATCTTCAAAACGCAGCAGATTTTCCAACAAAACCTTCATGGAGAACGGCAACCGCGAAACATCGCCCAGCTTTGCCGCCGCTTTTTTCAGCGAATAATAGGAATAGCTTTTCCCCCCAACGTCCAGTGTCGAGCGGGTGCCAAGTGTGTCTTGTCCAACGGCGGTCATGGGTGTGTTTCCTACGCAAAGAAGTGAGCGGATTTTCCGCCTGTGCCACAGCGTAAGCGGAAGATTCAGTTATCGCGTGCCGCCTAGCGGAACTGTGGTTGTGGGGCAAGAGGGGGCTGTATCTACGGCCTAATCTACATCAGCCCTCACTCAAAATATCTGTAACCTCATCCAATGTTCCGCGCACGCGTAACAGTTGGTCTTTGCCGAAGACCACAAGGCATTCATCATGGGCATTATCGGCGGCTTTCACAAACTGCACAATCTCTGGATTGACGCTGATTTTCTGGCCGCGGGTGTCGGTTAGGGTGACAAAGGGGATCATAGAGGCTCCTGTTCTAAATATGCGCTGACATTGGTGCGTCGCGTGCTTTTGGACGACATGGGCGATGCCGTGGGGGTATGCAATGCCGGTGCATAGCAATGACCCCGATGGTGGCCGCCAGAATAACTAAAAAGATACTTATGTTTACGCTTCTGAAACGCCCTGTGTGCCATGGCAGCCTTGGAAAGGCCCGTTACGTCAACCATGGCTGATAAGAAGCAAAATGCCGATGTTCTGGAAAACCGCGATTCAGCGGGCGGCGGCGCATCAGGTTTTTTTGCGCGAATGAACAGTCGTGGCGGGGCTAAGCCAAAGAACTTTGTGCCATTGGCATCATCCAAAGCCGCGCTTGAATTATTGCAGAATTTTGAGGAAAGCCGCCGGGGCTGGTTCTGGTCTACTGACAGCTTTGGACGCGTTACCTATTTAAGCGAAGCGGTCTGTGAAGCCCTAGGTCAACCGCACAGCGAACTAATCGGTTCAATCTTTATGGATTTGTTCGGTAAAGACGAGGAAGCCGAGGATAATCAACGTACGCTGCCGTTTATATTTACCAAGCAGTCGAAATTTGATGATCTTGCCCTGATGGCAGCGGGCGGTGAAGGTGAAATTTGGTGGGCCGTTTCGGGTCGACCATTCCGTAACGCATCGGGCGAATTCATCGGTTATCGCGGCAGCGGCGTCGATATCACCGAACAACGGCGCACTGTGCGTGATACATCTAAACTGGCTAAATATGATGCGTTGACCGGTTTGCTGAACAGGTACCGCATGTCAAAACTGTTGGAGACGACGTTGTCGGTTTTCCAAACACAAAAGAGGCCTTGCGCGATTATGCTGATCGATCTCGATCGGTTTAAACAGGTGAACGATACTTTGGGTCACCCTGTGGGTGACGCATTGTTGAAACAAGTTGCGGAACGATTGGTCAAAGTCGTCGGCGACCGCGAAAAGATTAGCCGGCCGGGCGGTGACGAGTTCCAGATCATCCTTCAGGATGTCGAGGATCGCGGTGCGCTGGGCGAACTTGCCGAACGAATTATCAAAAGCTTGTCGCAACCTTATTCTGTCGACGGTGCGCGTTGTATAATCGGTGCATCAGTGGGTGTTGCCGTCAGCCCGTTCGATGGCGTGACCAGCGAAGACCTGATCCGCAACGCTGACTTGGCGCTTTATGCAGCCAAAGCGGGTGGTCGCGGGCGTTTTCGTTTCTATTCAAGAGAATTGCTGCAAGTCGCCGAAGACCGGCGCATTCTGGAAGAAGATTTACGCGACGCTATCCAGAAAAAAGAACTGTGGGTTGCTTATCAACCATCGGTTGATGTCTCAACAAATCAGGTATCCGGCTTTGAAGCATTGGTTCGTTGGAACCATCCAGAACGTGGTCCGATTTCGCCTGCGGTGTTTATTCCCATTGCCGAAGAAGCCAATCTGGTTGGTGAAATAGGCGAGTGGGTGCTGCGCGAGGCATGTATGCAGGCAGCAAAATGGCCTGGTAAAATGATCGTTGCGGTCAACGTCTCGCCGATCCAATTCGCCAATGATCTTTTGCCCAAAATCGTGGAAAATGCGCTGGCTGCATCCGGTCTGCCGCCTGAAAGACTTGAGCTGGAGCTGACTGAAGGTGTCTTCTTACAGGAATCATCGGGCACCGACGCTATGTTTAAAGCGTTGAAAGACCTGAATGTCCGTCTGGCGCTTGACGATTTCGGCACCGGCTATTCCTCGCTTGGTTATTTGCGGACAGCACCGTTTGACAAAATCAAGATCGATCAGAGCTTTGTCCGCGGCGTGACCGAGCCGGGATCGCGCAACGGCGCGTTGATCAGCGCCATCGTAACGCTTGGCTATGCTTTGGATATGGACGTCACCGCCGAAGGTATTGAGTCGCTAGACCAACTTGAGATGATCCGCGGATTGAAAGTCACATATGTGCAGGGCTATGTTTATAGCCCTCCAATTGATAACGATAAACTATTGGAAAAATTTGAAAGCGGTGAATGGGTTATTGAACCATCGGGGCCAGCAGTGCATCGCAGCGACCGGATTTCGATGTTCCGCAAAGTCGGCGTCGTTCACGACAATCATTATTACCGCGTCATTATGCGCAACCTATCTCTCAGTGGTGCGTTGGTTGAAGGCATATTGAATGTGCCAACCGGCACCCGTTTTGTGCTGGACCTTGGCGATGGCCAGTTGGCTGTGTCCTCTGTGGTCCGTTCAAAAGGGCATCATCAAGGGCTAAAGTTCGAAACACCTTTGGTGAGTGACGGCAATGGCAGCTTTTGCACCAGCAGGCGCGTTCCGCCGTATAGCCTTGCTGCTGCCGGCATGCCGCTGGATGTCTTGCCGCCGGGTTATTATGATAGCATCAATCGGCCGCCGCCGCCGAAAACAGTGCCGCAGTTCAGTACGACCGGTGACTGGAAAAACGCTTAAAATTCTCGCTCAATAACGACCTTGGCTTGCAAGCAGCCGATTGCACTGGCAAGCCTTTGCCAACGATGCAGCAAAGCTTTTCCATTTTCCCTTTTAACCCGCCGGGCGACAGTGCTGCGTTGCGTGCTGACGTTCGTGCGTTCCTTTCGTTGCATCAAGCCAAGCTGGGCGTTCCCAATTGCTGGGTGGTGGCGGACGCGGAGTTTTCGCGTGCGCTTGGTGCCGCAGGTTTTCTCGGCATGGTCTTGCCGCAATCGGCGGGAGGGCATGACCGGCATCCGCTTGAACGCTATATCGTTATCGAAGAATTGCTGGCGGCGGGCGCGCCCGTCGGTGCCCATTGGATTGCTGACCGGCAGACTGCACCGCTGATCCTGCGCTATGGCAGCGAAGAGGCAAAGGCCCGTTATCTGCCGCCGATCTGCCGAGGCGAGCTGTATACCTGTATCGGATTGTCCGAACCCGGTGCGGGATCAGACCTTGCCGCTGTCCGTTCCACTGCGCGACTGACTACTGAAGGTTGGCGACTATCCGGTCAGAAAATCTGGACCAGCGGCGCCCATATCAGCCATGTTATGCTGGCGTTGATGCGCAGTGAAGAGGGTAGCGAGCGCGGCGCGGGCCTATCGCAATTCCTGATCCCGATGGACGCACCGGGCGTCACGATCCGCCCGATTATCGACATGGCAGGCGAGCACCATTTCAATGAAGTGTTTTTCGATGATGTCTTGCTGCCAGAATGGGCGCTTGTTGGAACGCGCGGCGCTGGTTGGGCGCAGGCGACGGCGGAACTGGCGCTGGAACGGTCTGGGCCAGAACGGTATTTGTCCAGCCATGTGTTGATGACCGCGCTGATTGATTTTGCAGGGTCTGAACCCGAACCCCGGCTGCGCGCCTTAATTGGTGAATTGACAGCAGAGCTTTGGACGCTGCGGCAAATGTCATTATCGACAGCGGCAAAGCTGGCCGCAGGCGAAGATCCGATGGTCGAGGCATCGATGGTCAAGGATTTGGGCAACAGTTTTGAACAAGCCCTGCCACAACGTGTGCAGGCGCTGGTGGATTGTCCATCCAGTCGTGATGATGATGTGGCGCGGTTGATGCGCGCGCTGTTGATTGCAGCGCCAAGCTTCTCGCTGCGCGGCGGCACGCGCGAAATTATTCGCGGCATTATCGCGCGTGGGCTGGGGCTGAGATGAGTAACATCCGATGAGCGAACAGCGAACCTTGCTGTGTGATACGGCGCAGGCTGTGTTTGCCGAGGCGGCAACGGCTGGCTTGGCCCCTATCGAGGCCGCCGGGTTCGCACAGCTGTTGATCGCTGAAAGCAACGGCGGGTTCGGCGGCGATTGGGGTGATGTCTTTGCGGTGCTGCGCATTGCCGGGGCGAAAGTGCCGCATCTGCCCGTCGGTGAGCTGATCATCGGCGGCGAAATATCGCAACCCATCGGCGCCTTTATCCGCGTGGCGCAGGCTGCAGGCGCAATGGATGCGGCGCTGGCGATGAGCATTGATTACACCAACACCCGCCAACAATTCGGCAAGCCCCTGTCCAAATTTCAGGCTGTGCAACAGGTGCTAGCGGTGTTTGCAACCGAAGCTGCCGCCGTTAACGTCGCAGGAGCAGCCGCCGCCGCCGCATTGGACCGCGCAAACGGAGATGTGGACGCCGCATTGTTTGAAATCGCCGCCGCAAAGCTGCGCACGAACCAAGCCATCGGCCAAGCCACCGCCATCGCGCATCAGGTTCATGGAGCGATTGGCTTTACCAAGGATTATGATCTGCACAAACTGACCGGCCCATTGCTGAACTGGCGATCGGATTACGGCAATGATACCCATTGGGCCGCTGTGCTAGGCGGCATTGCGGCAAAGCTGGGCGGGGCAGGGTTGTGGGCTGAGATTACGCGGCGCGGGTGATGCGTTAACGCTTTTTGCTCTTAATTCTTTGTTGTTTCAAAAATGCGGTTTCAAAAACTCTCTAAGCAAATCGGGACAAAGAAACTCAGATTTAAAAAGGCTGTCGACCCAAGGAAGCGAGTCAAATCTAGGATACATCATTGAACCTTCTGCAAAATATGCGGCTTTTTTTAACACCGAACGTGCCTCATTAAAGGACATTCCTCGCAATTCCGTAATTCCGTTTATCAAAGTTTCAAGCTCAGAAATCTCAGCTGGAGTTTTGGCGTAATCGATAGAAAAAGCTGCCGCCTCAGCGTAGTAATTCAATCTATCTAATTTCGCATTGTCAATTTCGCCGGCAAGCCACTTTTCAGCGCCGATGAGTCCATTTCTCAGTCCATCTTGCGGAATGAGATGTTGGTGCTTCCAGCAGCAAGCAATAAGAAATTTGTACAATGGACGCAGTTGAGTCCGCAAAAATCGTGGCTGTAGCTGGTGTAACCCCGATAACATGCTTGGAGCACAATTCGAAGTGTCCCATTCTTCGGCTGTCATCAGTTTCCACCACCTTTATCCATGTTTCTGCTTTAAGCCGTTTGGCACGGATCCGTCAAACAGCCTGTGCCTTCGTTTCACATCCCAATATCTATACCAATCTTTGACTCCACGGGACATTCGGCTAAAGGCGCTGATCTACCCAAACCTTCTTGGAGTTCTCCCCATGCGTGCCGATGCGCAAGCCCTTGTTGACCGTATCGATGCTGCGCTGAATCTGGTGAAAATGTCGCTGGATTGGGATCGTGCGCTGCGCCGTTTGGATGAACTGAATGCGCGGGTTGAGGATCCCAAGCTGTGGGACAATCCCAAAAAAGCCGAAGAGGTTATGCGTGAGCGGCGGCGGCTGGATGCTGCCATCGGCACAGTGCGTGAGATTGGCAGCGACAAAGACGGTACAGTCGAGCTGATCGAGCTTGCCGAAATGGAGAATGATGCAGGCCTTGCCGATGAAGGTGTAGCGTCGCTATCGGCGCTGGCGGCGCGGGCGGATAAGGATAAGGTATCGGCGCTGCTTTCGGGCGAAGCGGATGGCAACGATACCTTTATCGAAATCCACGCAGGCGCAGGCGGTACCGAAAGCCAGGATTGGGCCGAAATGTTGCAGCGGATGTATTATCGCTGGGCCGAACAGCGCGGGTATAAGGTCGAAATGGTCGATTATCAGGCTGGCGATCAGGCGGGAATTAAGTCGGCAACGATGCAGATCAAAGGCGAAAACGCCTATGGCTATGCCAAGACCGAAAGCGGCGTTCACCGGCTGGTCCGCATTTCGCCCTATGACAGCGCGGCCAAACGCCACACGAGTTTTTCCAGCGTTTGGGTTTACCCCGTTATCGATGACAATATCGAAATCGAGATTAACGAAGGCGATTTGAAGATCGACACCTACCGTGCCTCTGGCGCGGGTGGCCAGCATGTTAACACGACCGATTCCGCAGTGCGTATTACCCACAAACCGTCGGGCATTGTCGTTGCCAGCCAAAATGATCGCAGCCAGCACAAGAACCGCGCCACAGCGATGGGCATGTTGAAAGCACGGCTGTATGAGGCGGAATTGCGTAAGCGCGAAGAGGTTGCCTCTGGTGAATATGCGGCAAAGACCGAAATCGGTTGGGGCCACCAGATCCGGTCCTATGTTCTGCAACCGTATCAGATGGTGAAGGATTTGCGCACAGGGTTTACTTCGCCGACGCCGTCGGATGTGCTCGACGGCGATCTGGATGAATTTATCGCTGCGGCCTTGGCGCAGCGGGTAACAGGTGAAGCGGTTGCGGTTGAGGATGTGGATTAAGCCCGTTTTCGATTGCGGGCCAAAGGGGTTTTAGCAAATGCGCTATGTTCGCGAATTCAAAGGTTTTGCCGGTATCCGTCTGGAATCAGACGATATTGGTAGCGCCTTTGACCCGGCAGTTGTTGTGCTGCACGGCCCCGGGCAAACCCGCGCCGATTGGGAAGGCGTGTCAGTGGCGCTGCGCGATGCCGGGCGGCACGCGATTAATATCGACCTGCGCGGACATGGCGGCAGTGAATGGCCAGACGACGCGCGGTATGATTTTAACGCGTATGTAGAGGATGTCCGCGCGGTGCTGGCGCAGATGCGGACACGGCCTGTGGTGGTTGCAGCCAGCCTGACCGGCTGGGTTGCTGCGGCCGCATTGGCAGAGGATGCCGCCACATTAGCAGCCGGGTTGGTACTGGTTGATTTACCCAACAGCGATAGCCGCGAATTGGTGCAAGGGCTGGCCGGTAATATCGGGGCAGGGCAGTTTGATCCGCGCCTGTTCGATCGGTTCGATACCAGCGGAGCTGCAGCTAAAGCGAACGAAACGGCGGCCCAACTGGCGATACCGGTGCTTGCGATCAACGGTGCCTTGGGCAGTGCAGGGGCGACCGCTGCATTCATCGCCAGCCTTCCAGATGCAGAGGCGGTTGCGATTGAGGATAGCGGCCTGGACCGAACCGAGACATTCAACGCATTATTGCTGGACTTTTTGGAACGCAAACAGCCGCGTTTTGTGCCGGAATTCCGCGAAGGATCGGACGCGCGCACATTCCGCGATGCATTGGGCTGTTTTGCCACTGGCGTGACGATCATTACCGCCATGGATGCGGACGGAAATCCGGTCGGTTTAACTGCGAACAGTTTTACAAGCGTATCGCTTGATCCGCCGTTGCTGCTGGTGTGTGTCGCCAATAACGCGGGCAGCGCGGCTGTGTTGCGCGATACGGAACGCTTTGCGGTCAATGTGCTGCAAATCGGGCAGCAGCCGACATCAAACCGCTTTGCCGGTAAAGGCGAAGACCGCTTTGCCAATACGCCGTGGGAAGTCGGCGAATTTGGCACACCTGTGCTGACCGGTTCGCTTAGCAGTTTTGAATGCGCGCGTGATGCGGTGCATGATGGCGGCGATCACTTCATCCTTGTCGGACGCGTATTAAAGGCAATGTTTGAACCGCGCCGCGACCCGTTGCTGTATTTCAGGGGCAAATACCGCCGGTTGCACTTTGCCTAAAGGCTAACCGCGTCAACACGCGATTACGTTGACCGCCTGCGACAATGGCACACGATTGCTTCACGTTTTTGCTCACTATTTCTGTTGATGCTTGATTTGCGTTTTGGTTTCTGCAATCGTTTTTTGAGAACGTTCACATACATGCTGGGTCATATCTAAATGCAAATGATGAGATCAATTTCCGCATTCGCTCTGGCATTGTCGCTATCCGTGCCTTCGGCGATACATGCTGATGCGCCTGCTACCGAACTCGCAAAGGCCAATCCTGCTTTATGGCCTAAATCTGCAAGCCCTGCTGCTTTGATCTCGACAAAGACAGAGGCTGAAATAGGCGATCTGTTAGCTAAGATGACGCTGGAGCAAAAGGTCGGGCAACTGGTGCAGGCTGATATCAGCGCGATTAAGCCTGAAGATCTGACCCGCTATCCGCTTGGCTCTATTCTGGCTGGCGGTAATTCCGGACCTTATGGCGATGAACGCGCCAGTGCGGCAAAATGGGCGCAGATGGTTGAGGAATTCCGCAAAGTATCGCGCGGATCCGGGGCGGGCATTCCGATCCTGTTTGGCGTGGACGCGGTGCATGGTCATTCCAATTTGCCAAATGCGACGATCTTTCCGCATAACATAGGCCTTGGTGCGGCGCGTGATCCGGACCTGATCATGCGGATCGGCAAAGCGACTGCTGCGGAAATTTCTGGCAGCGGTATCGAGTGGACCTTTGCCCCGACGCTGGCAGTGCCGCAGGACACACGCTGGGGACGTTCCTATGAAGGTTACGCCGCCGACCCTGCACTTGTGGCCAGCTATGCGCGCGCGATGACTTTTGGGTTGCAGGGGCAGGTTGTTCCGGGAAAGCCTCTTGATGCAAAACACGTTGCGGCAACGGCCAAGCACTTTCTGGCCGACGGCGGCACAACCGACGGCCGCGACCAAGGCGATGCGCGGATCAGCGAAGCGGAATTAATCGCAAAACATGCGCAAGGCTATCCCGCAGCAATCAATGCCGGCGCACTGACGGTGATGGCAAGCTTTTCAAGCTGGAACGGTGTCAAACATCACGGCAACACATCGCTCCTTACCGATGTGCTGAAAGGCCGGATGGGCTTTACCGGATTGGTTGTGGGTGACTGGAACGGCCACGGCCAGATTCCCGGCTGTTCAGCAACTAGCTGTCCAGAGGCGATCAATGCAGGGCTTGATCTGTTCATGGCCCCGGACAGTTGGAAAGGGGTGTACGATTCAACCCTTGCCGCTGCAAAAGATGGCAGAATTCCAATGTCACGGATCGACGATGCGGTCCGCCGTATCGTTCGGGTAAAGTTCAAGCTGGGCCTGATGGGCAAAGCGCAAACGCAGCGCGGGAACGCAGCACTCGTTGGTGCGGCTGAACATCTAAAGATTGCGCGTGAGGCGGTTGCCAAATCGTTGGTCCTGCTGAAAAACAACGATGCCGTGCTGCCAATCCGCAAAGGATCCCGCGTTTTGATTGCAGGGGCAGGGGCTGACGATATGGCGATGCAGGCTGGTGGCTGGACAATCACATGGCAAGGCACCGATACCAAAGCGGCGGATTTCCCCAACGGCCAAACGATCGGGCGCGCGATTGCCGATAGCGTTCGTGCCGGTGGCGGCAATGCTGCGATCTCGGCTGACGGACGTTTTGAAACTAAACCCGATGTCGCGGTGGTTGTTGTCGGCGAAAAACCCTATGCCGAGTTTGAAGGTGATGTCCCCGATCTCGCTTTCCGGATGAAAGCAGGCGAAGAGGAAATGATCGCCCGGTTGAACGCACAAGGCGTGCGTGTTGTTGTCGTTTTTCTTTCCGGTCGCCCGATGTTTACCGGCAAGCTAATCAATCAAGCCGATGCTTTTGTGGCCGCTTGGTTGCCCGGCACACAGGGTCGCGGCGTAGCCGATGTGCTGGTGGCTGGAACGAACGGAAAGGCCGCGCGTGACTTCACGGGGCGCTTGCCCTTTGTCTGGCCAAAGGATGCACACGCGCCGATTGCTGACCCGTTGTTCCCTATGGGCTATGGCCTATCCTACGCCAAGCAAACTACTCTTGGCCCGGTGAACGAAGATGCTCGCGTTGACCTTGCTTTGAGCAGCACAGCATCAAGCTTTGTCTTACGCGGTAAAATTGCGGCACCTTGGCGTCTCGATATCGACGGCGCAGTCAGTTCGCGTCCCGTCGATATTTCGGCGCAAGAGGATGCCCGCCAGTTCAGCTGGAACAGGGACGGTATGTTTGCGATCAACGGCCCTGCAGTTGACCTGACGCCGCAACTTTCCGCAGGCTCTGCTTTGCTGCTTGAGTGGCGCATCGATGAACAATCGGCTGGCCCGATTACCTTTGCGTTGGGTGAAGCAACGCTGGACATAAGCGACGCTGCCCGATCAAAACCTGTAGGCACAGTTTTGCAAACTTACGTTCCCCTGCGCTGTTTCAGCGAGGCAGGGGCTAAATTAGGAGCGGTTAGTTCTCCATTACGGATTGCTGCACCTAAAGGATTTGTTGCCACCATTCGCAATGTTCGCTTAGAAGCAACGGGTAACGATATCGTCTGTCCGCGCAAAGCGGCAAACTAAAATTAAAAGGGGAGAGGGAATGGCTGTTCAGGGAATTACAGAAACGCAAACAGGAGCGAATGAAGCGCATATCGATGCGCCGCAACTGCAGCTGTTCGTCATGGGGCTTTTCTTCATTTTTGGCGGTATCACCAGCCTGAACGATGTGATCATCCCGAAGCTGAAAGAGCTGTTCACGCTCAATTATACCCAAGCCATGCTGGTGCAGTTCTGTTTTTTCACAGCCTATCTTGTGGTTGGCCTGCCTGGGGCCGCTTTGGTTAAGCGGATCGGCTATATGCGCGGCGCGGTGGTCGGCCTGCTGACGATGATGGCGGGCTGCTTGCTCTTCATCCCCGCTAGCCAGACCGCAACCTATGGCGTTTTCTTGTTCGCCTTGTTCGTTTTGGCAAGTGGTGTGGTGATCGTTCAGGTCGTTTCTAACCCTCTGATTTCGTTGCTCGGAAAGCCTTCCACAGCGCATAGCCGACTGACCTTTGCGCAAGCCTTCAACTCGCTCGGCACGACTGTCTTCCCGTATTTCGGTGCCATCTTGATTCTCGGCGGTTTGGCCAATGTTACGGCTGCTCAATTGTCCGGTGCTGAACTTGACGCGTATCGCACTGCAGAAAGCCAAGCGATTGTGAACGGCTATCTGGGGCTTGCTGTGGCGCTGGCCGTAGTTGCCGCTGTGGTTTGGGCTTTTCGTAATAAGCTTCCGCATAATAGCGTCACCACAGGGGAAACCCCGCTTGTGCAGCCTTCACGCTATGCCATCGGGATTGCGCTGATTGTCGCAGGTGGGTTTGCCGCGACGCAGGGCTATGGCGTGGTTGGCTTGATCCTGATCATGCTCGCCCCTGTTATTTGGCTGTATCAAAATGCGATGCTCAAGCTTCCTCGCTTCAGCTTTGGTGCGCTGTGTATCTTCCTATACGTCGGCGCCGAAGTCGCGATCGGCTCGCTAATCGTAAACTATTTGATGCAGGCGCATGTCATGGGCCTTGAGGAACAAGCTGCAGGAAAGCTGATTACGCTATATTGGGGCGGTGCGATGGTTGGTCGCTTTATCGGTTCGGCAGTGCTGCGGATGGTTAGCCCGGGCTTGGTGCTTATGGGTTGTGCTGTTGGTGCGATTACCTTGATCGCAATATCAACGCTGACCACGGGTGATGTGTCCGGATACAGTCTTCTTGCAATTGGCCTTGTGAACTCGATCATGTTCCCAACTATCTTCAGCCTTGCATGCGAAGGACTGGGGGCACGAGCAGCTGACGGTTCGGGTATTATCAACGTCGCTATTTTTGGCGGCGCTGTGATCCCGTTGATGACAGGTGTCTTGGCCGATCAGACAAGCCTCTCGACATCAATGATCCTGCCGGCAGTCTGTTATGCAATCATCGCCGCATTCGGGTTTTACGCACGACGACCTGCGTTATCTCAAGCCTGATCGCCAGCCTGATCTAGGGTAAACAGCAAGATCGCAGCAATAGCGGCAAGCCCTGCCAGCAGGATAAACAGGGCATCAAAGCCATAAACCGGGACCAATGCGAGTGTCAGCCAAGGCATAATCAGCGATGGCACCGTATTGGTCAGGTTGAAAAAGCCAAGGTCTCTGCCGCGCGATGCGGGCGCGGGAAGCACGCGCAGTGTCTGGCTTGAATGCAGGGCCAGGAATATACTGCTGGCAAAGCCAAAGATGATGTAGCCGGTGATAGCCATGGCCAACCCACTGGCGGCTGACATCACGAGCAATCCCAATGCGACGATTGCAGCGGAGATACAAAGCGGCAGGATGGGACGGTCTGCGCGGTCAGACCAGCGCCCAATGACCAGCGTGGCAACGACCGATGCGCCAAGTACCGCAGCAAAAATCGCGGCGGTATCATTCTCGCCAAAACCGGGGGCGACGCTTCGAAACCAAAGTAGCAAGAACGCAAAGAGCGAAGCCTCCGCGATTTGGACAAGCAAGCGGGCCGACCACATTCTAAGCATTGCGCTCCGGCGGATAAGAACCTGAGGGTTTTGTGTTTTGGCTTCTGGCTCGGCATCGGCCAGTTGGTGCATGAAAAGAGGTCGTCCTAAAATCAGCACAGGGGCAACCATCAAGACAACCAAAAATGCGACCAAATATAGGCGCTCTGCTGGTTCGGCGAGACCCGGCAACGTAATCAGCGCACCCGACAGGGCACCCAGTGCAGGGGCAAAAGACAAAAGCCCGCCGAGCAAACCTTTCTGCGAGTCCGGCACAGTATCTCCGGCCCAGGCGGTCAGCGGTGCCAGCATCATGTTGAGGAAAACCTGCCAGATAACGATCATAACAATCAGCATGACGGGGCTTGTTACCCACTGCATGGCGGGCAATAATGCGCTTGAAAGTATCAGCCCCGTCCATATCCACGGACTGCGATTTCCGGTCTTGTCGCTGGCCCAGCCGAACAGGATATTGGCAAGGCTGGCGGCAATCGCCCCGGCAAAAGCGGTTTGGGCCAAAACGGACAACGCATCTTTGCCCCAAATCGCTGTCGCCTGATTGGGAAGAAGAATCGTCAGAAACGGGATATAGGCAACAGCGCCTCCTGATGCCGCCAACGCATACAGATATAGAAATCGCCTCGACTGCTGAACAGTGATTGTGTTTTCAGCGATTGGCATTGCCGCCTGGCTGTGCCGTGCTGCCGCGTTCAATCAGGCTGCTTTGTATGACGACGGGCTGCTCCGGTTCAGGCCCGCTGCCGTTGATGATCAGCAATTCTACTGCTTTTGAAAAAGTAGCCGCAATCGGTTGGTCAATGGCAGTCAGCTGCGGGCTGGTGAAACGCACAAGAGGGGAATTGTCAAAGCTGATGATCGATAGCTCCTGTGGCACCTTTAGCCCGCGCCCGGTCGCGGTATCAAGCAAGGCAAGCGCCATTTGGTCGTTGCTTGCAATGATTGCAGTTGGGCGGTCTTTAAGGTCCAGCAGTGCATTGGCGGCAGCTACCCCGCTGTCATAGCCAAAATCGCCGCGATAGAGCAGGCCTTCATGCGCAAAACCGGCATCGGCCATCGCCTTTTGCCACCCCTCAACGCGCCAGCCAGATAGGCTGTATTCATCCGATCCGGCAATAAAGCCGATCAGTTGATGTCCCAGTGCGACCAGATGCTCGGTCGCTATGCGCGCGGAACCTTCGTCATCCATAGTCAAGGCGATGCCCGGCCCGGCTGCAATCGACCCGATGCGTGCAAAGGGGATTTTCAGCTTCGCGAGTAACCCTGTAATCAATATGTTTTCTGAATGCGGCGGCGTCAGGATAACGCCATCGGGCTGCAGCGCGGCGATTGCTGCGCCCAGCTCTCGTTCAACATGGTCGCTATGCGTATCGACCAGTTCAAAGATCATTCGATAGCCGTGTTCCGCACATTTTAGCATACCGCCAAGAAGCATCTGATCGACCCAATCACCGCCTTGCCGGGCCTGCCAGTCTGCAATGGTGCGGTCACGATCGTTGATCGCAAGGATCAGGTAAGATCGCGATCCGCTCATCCGCTGCGCCGCGATTGAGGGCACATAGCCCAGCCGGTCGATTGATGCCTGCACGCGTTCTTGCATCGCGGGGCGCACATTGGGCTCGTTGTTGATGACACGGCTTACGGTTTGCAGAGAAACCCCAGCATCGGCCGCGACATGCTTTATGGTAATGGCTTGGCGGCGTCTCGCCATGTTTCAATCTTCCCCTTTGACGCCTTGCATACACGCAAGCCCTGTTTCGCGATCGTCCGCGCATTGATAGATGCGGATCCAGTCGATCAGGAATTCCGCTGGAATGGAATCCATCACTATCCCCTTGTCATTGCTATCTTCTGACAATTTTCCGCCGATGGCAAGATTGGCCATGAGGTAAAAGGGCTGATCAAAAGGTGCAACCGGATTTCCCTTTGCTTTTGGCGATCCGGTGTAGAGTTGATCAGCCGTCACCTCCCAATATTGACGTCCATCAAGATAGAACCGCATCAGGCCCATACCCCATTCAAACGTCCAGATGTGGAAATCGTCAGAGGGCAGGGCCAAGTTTTGCGGAGCGACCCGTTTGTGGATATGCGTATTCTTTGGCGGCTTATCTCCGAAATGGATGGCGCTCAACATCCGGTTTTCACCGACGGTCCCTTCGCATTCCGTGCAAGTCGCACCCAGATTGACGCCTTCTAATATGTCGATCTCACCCGATAACGGCCATGGGCCGTAATGGTCCTTTTCTGGCATCATCCATATTGCCGGCCATGTGCCTTGACCCTTCGGCGGCTTGGCGCGGAATTCGATTTTGCCATAACGCCAGCTAGCGATCCCGCGCGTGCGGATTTTGCCAGAGGTGAAAGGTTGTGTCGTATTCGGGTTGGGCATCGCCGCAATTTCCGGTGGCCGGTCTGGTCCGGTAAATCGTTCTTCGCGAGCAATCAGGCGCAATTGGCCATTTTCGACGCGGATATTTTCCTTGCGCCCAGTGTAGCATTGCCGTTCATTATTACCGCCACCCCAACAGGATTTTTCCGGCTTCCATTTTTTGCGGTCAAGTTCGGTCCCGTCAAATTCGTCGGACCATACCAGATCCCATTTGGGCGCATCGCCGGACGTTTCGACATTGGCATAGGTAGGAGCACTCATCACGCTGGCGGCCAAGACAATTGAAAATCCGGTCTTCATGTTTCGTGTCCTTATCCGCAAAATGCCAATGACCCTGTTTACCCAAGGGGCGCTCAACTTAAACAAAAAACGGGCCCCGGTCTGGTGACAGAGGCCCGTTTCGTGCGACACCGTTTTCAGTGCTTTAGATTTATGGGCGTTAGAAGTCGAAGCGTGCCAAGAAGGTATATCGGCGGTCATTGCGGAACGCAGAGCGGGTCGCTCTGGTACCGCTGAAATCGATAACCTGACTGGTTTGGGTTACTTCATCCAGAAGGTTGACCCCCTGAATACCCAGCTTCAGATTTTCATTCACCTTAAAGAAGATCGAGCCATCAAGCTGCCCTGTGCTTTCCCCGTAAATCGGAGAGAACGGGAAGATCACATCGCGGGCAGTTTGCAGGAATGCTGATCGCCAGTTGTAAGCAAGGCGGAAGGATACTGGTCCTTTTTCGTAAAAGCCAACAGCATTGATTGTGTGTTTCGACGCAGCGTTTAACGGCAGCCC
>JAAFIB010000058.1 GCA_013297725.1 Sphingomonadales bacterium | reverse complement strand
CAATGCTGCGCTGACTGCTGCTATGGCAAGTGCGGAAACGCCCCACACAGTATCGCTAGTTCCGGAGATATCGGAAAATGCGGCTGCAAACCAAACGAGGATTGGCGCGCCGATTGCCGATGCAGCCCAGGCCAATGCTGGCGGACGATCACGCCATAAAGCCACATGCCCGGCGCCTGCGAATAGCAGTATTATGGCGAAAGATGCAGCGATCGTCACAGCGTCGCCGCCGTGTTCTGCCCATGCTCCGCTAAGTGGTGATGCAGAAAGCAACAATGCGCCGAGCATGACGGGCGCCATCCGCGTTTCGCGCCAGGCCATCGCGATGGCCAGCACCGATAAAGCCACAAAAAACGCCCAAGCAACCGGCGAGAAATTCATCTGCGGTAACAGCATCGCCAGCTGCACCAGCGCCAAGGCCATCGGCGCATAGGTTGCGGCATCCCTCCATTTGCTATCGGTTTGTCCAAAACGCTCCAGTGCAAACATCGCCGCAGCACCGCTGACCAGAATGAACAGGCCAAGATACGCTAAGTCGCTTTCGGCGCTAAACAGCATAGCAAAGCTCCAAAGCGCGCCGCCGCCAGACGCCAGCACCAGCAGCCACAGCCAACGCCGCCACACCGCCAGCCCGAATAAAGCCGCGATGAACACCGCAAGATACAGCAGCAACGTAGGCAGATTGCTCGCCCCCATGCCCGCGACCCAAGGGGCCGCAAAACCGCCCGCCAGACCCATTAAAGCTGTCGGCGGCCCGTGACGTAGCGCCAAAGCAAAGGCGATGGCGGTGACTACAATCACCAGCAAAAACGCCGTCATCACCCCGATCAGGCCGTAAATCTCGCTGGCCATATACAGCGTGCCATAAAGCGTCGCCACACCAGCCCCCGCCAGCGATTGGGCCACGCGCGGGTCAGCGGTGAAGGACTCGCCAACCTTTGGCAATCGCCCGCCAAATTCGGACAAAGCAATCAGGGTTAGCGCAAACAGAGTCGCAAGTATCGACCGCGCCCCGGGGCCAAGAAGCCCAGCCTCAATCGTATAACGAACGAGGAAAAACCCGGCAAAGACAAGCGCAATACCGCCAATCCATATAGGTAATTTGCCGCCGACCAGATCTTCAAAACTGGCCCCCGCCAATGGGTTTTTGAATGCGTGTTCAGGCTCTGGTGCTTCTTCTTCGGGCGCATTCCAGACAGGCGCTGGGTCAACCTCTCGCTGCACAATTGATGCAGTGCGCCGGGGTGTAGCTTTTGCAGCAACCTTAAAGGGTGCGAACGGTTCTGGCGCAGCCGGCGCTTGCGCAACTGGTTCAGCCGCCGCCTCAACTGCTGATCGTAAAGGCAGGCTATCCTCAAGATCCGTAACCCGCCGCCGCAAATACGCTACTTCGCCGCGCATCAGAAACAACCAAAGCCCCAAACCCGCAACCGCGACAAACAATACAGCTTCAGCCATTCGACCCCCGATATAATATCGCGGTTATGGCGAGGTTTGTGGGCCGCGCAAAGTTAAAACGCTGCAATTCCGGTAATTGCGCGGCCCAAAATCAACGCATGCACATCGTGTGCGCCTTCATAAGTGTTGACGGTTTCAAGGTTCACCATGTGGCGGATGACTTGATATTCCTCGGAAATGCCATTGCCGCCGTGCATGTCGCGGGCGGCGCGGGCGATGTCTAGCGCTTTGCCGACATTGTTGCGTTTGACGATGGAGATCATATCAGGCGCAAGGCGGCCTTCGTCCATCAACCGGCCCACGCGGAGCGAGGCCTGAAGGCCAAGCGCGATGTCAGTCATCATATCGGCCAGCTTTTTCTGGTACAGCTGGTTTGCGGCAAGCGGCTTACCAAACTGGTGCCGGTCAAGGCCATATTGCCGCGCGGCGTGCATGCAGAATTCCGCCGCTCCCAATGCGCCCCAGCTGATGCCGTAACGCGCGCGGTTAAGGCAACCGAACGGACCTTTCAGCCCCTGCACGTCGGGCAGCAAAGCATCTTCGCCAACCTCTACATTGTCCATCATGATCATGCCGGTGGTGGAGGCACGCAAAGACATTTTGCCTTCGATCTTTGGCGCGGACAGGCCTTTCATGCCTTTTTCCAGCACAAAGCCGCGGATGCCGCCGCCATGCGCTTCGCTTTTCGCCCAAACGACAAAAACATCAGCGAACGGTGCGTTGGAAATCCAAGTTTTGCTGCCGTTGATAACATAGCCGCCATCAACTTTCTTGGCGTTGGTGCGCATGCCCGCAGGATCGCTGCCTGCGTCTGGTTCGGTCAGGCCAAAGCATCCGATCAACGTGCCAGCGGCAAGCCCGGGCAGATATTTGCGGCGTTGTTCCTCGCTGCCATAAGCATGGATCGGGTACATCACGAGGCTCGACTGCACCGAGGCCATCGACCGATAGCCCGAATCCACCCGCTCAATCTCGCGCGCGATCAGGCCGTAGGCAACATAGCCTGTGCCTGCGCCGCCGTAAGTTTCAGGGATCGTCGCACCGAGCAAACCGGCCTGTCCCATTAAGGGGAACAGTTCGGGCGCATCGATTTCGTCTGCATAGGCTTTGATGGCGCGGGGTTGCAGCTCGTCTTGCGCAAAGCCGTGCGCGGCATCGCGGATCATGCGTTCTTCTTCGGTCAGCTGGTCGTCGAGATAGAAAGGATCGGACCAGTCAAAACGTGCCAATTCGGCCATGGGAATCTCCGTTGGATATTGCATTGGGCGCTAGACTTTTCCGGCGCGTGAAACAAGATTCAGAATATGCTGTAATGCTGAACTTGTTTCAGCACCGGTTTCGCCGCAAGGACGATGAGCCGTTGTAACAACCTATCGGTTATCAAACCTCGTCACCCCGTGCTTGACACGGGGTTAGGCTTTGGGCCGAGAGTGACAGAAGAAAAGCCAAGCCCCGTGTCAAGCACGGGGCGACGGAGTGGAAGGGATCGGGATAGTGCTGCAACTGAATGTGAACGGGCTTTTGGAGGCGATGGGTTGTGGAACGCCAGCGGGCAACCTTCCCGTCTATACTCCCATCGATGGCAGCCAGATCGGCTCGGTCGCAACTGCGACCCCGGCACAGATCGAAACTGCTCTTGAGCGCGCCCAATCGGCTTTCCTGAAATGGCGCGCCGTCCCCGCTCCGCGCCGCGGCGAGCTTGTCCGCCAACTGGGTAATGCGCTGCGAACCCACAAAGCTGACCTTGCCCGCCTTGTCACTATCGAATGCGGAAAGCCGATATCCGAGGGTGAAGGCGAGGTGCAGGAGATGATCGACATCTGCGATTTCGCCGTCGGGCTTTCGCGGCAACTGCACGGATTGACCATCGCCAGCGAGCGCCCAGGCCACCGGATGATGGAACAATGGCATCCGCTGGGACCGGTGCTGATTATCAGCGCGTTTAACTTTCCCGTTGCTGTCTGGGCATGGAATGCGGCGTTGGCGCTGGTTTGCGGGAATAGCATCATCTGGAAACCGTCGGAGAAAACGCCGCTGACTGCATTGGCTGTGCAGGCGATCTTGGACGGAGTATTGCGCGATTTTGCCGATGCCCCAGATGGCTTGTCACAAGTCGTGATTGGCGAGCGCGATACTGGGGCAGCGTTGGTTGCGGACAACCGCATTGCTCTGGTATCGGCGACGGGCAGCACCAATATGGGCCGTGCGGTGGGGCAGGTGGCGGCGTCGCGCTTTGCCAAAACTATCCTTGAACTGGGCGGCAACAATGCAGCCATTGTCAGCGATAAGGCTGACCTGGATTTGGCTCTGCGCGGAGTGTTGTTTTCTGCTGTCGGAACCAGCGGGCAGCGCTGTACATCGTTGCGGCGGTTGTTTGTGCATGATGCGATTTATGATGGGTTTGTCGCCAAGTTGAAAAGTGCCGCGGCCAGCATCCCGGTGGGTGATCCGCTTAATACCGGCAATCTGGCGGGGCCGTTGATCGATGAAGCTGCGTTTACGCACATGCAATCGGCACTGGATGAAGCGCGCAAACTGGACGCAGACGTCAGTGGCGGTGAACGGCTAGGCCAACCCGGCGTCTATGTTCGCCCGGCGATTGTTGAAATGGCGGCGCATAATGGCCCGTGTTTGCGCGAAACCTTTGCGCCCATTCTTTACGTGTTTCGCTACTCAAATTTGGACGAAGCCATCGCGCTGCAAAACAGTGTGGGGGCGGGCTTGTCCTCCTCAATTTTCTCCCTAGATTTGCGTGAGTGTGAGCTATTTCTGTCTGCGGCGGGCAGCGATTGCGGCATCGCCAATGTGAACATCGGTACATCGGGCGCGGAAATTGGCGGCGCCTTTGGTGGTGAAAAGGAAACTGGTGGCGGCCGCGAGTCCGGATCAGACAGCTGGAAAGCCTATATGCGCCGCGCGACCAACACGATCAATTACAGCGCCGATCTGCCACTGGCCCAAGGGGTAAAGTTCGACATTTGAGTTCGCAACACGATCAAGTTAAACCGTTAGCCCTGAGCTTGTCGAAGGGTGTCCCACAGTCACCCACGACAGTTGAAACCTTGGGACGTACTTCGACAGGCTCAGCACTAACGGTTTTGATTATGGGCCAATTAAGCCAGATTTTTCCCAGAATTCTGCGTTATGCATTATGCATCCGTATGCACAGCGGTTGCTATTTCGGCACCCGGTTCTAATGTCCGCGCCATTGATATGGATAGGAATTGCGCATCGTGAAAGTCGCCGCTGACAAGCTTTTGCTCTTTGGTGCGACGGGCGATCTTGCCCAACGCATGTTGTTACCGTCGCTTTGCGCGCTGCATATGGACGAGCTGGTCGCCGAAGATTTGCGGATCGTTGGAACCGCACGATCCGAACATGATGACGATAGCTATCGCGCCTTTGCGCGCACGGCGCTGGAGACATATCTGCCGGATGATCGCAAACCGGCGATTGATGGCTTTTTGGAACGGTTAAGTTATCAGCCGCTGGATGCATCCAAGCCAGAAGGTTTCGATGCGCTGGCCGAAAAAGTTGGGCCGGTGGAGGATGGGCTGGCGATCTTTCTGTCGACTGCTCCGTCGTTGTTTGAGGCCACTATTGCAGGCCTAGAGGCAAGCGGACTTGCGGGCGAAAAAAGCCGGATCGGTTTGGAAAAGCCGCTGGGCACAGATCTGGAAACAAGTCGCCAGATTAACGATGCAGTTGCCTCTGCGTTTCCAGAGGACCGGATTTTCCGCATCGACCATTATCTGGGCAAAGAAACGGTGCAGAATTTGCTGGCGCTGCGCTTTGCCAACATCTTGTTTGAGCCGTTGTGGAACAGCGCGCATATCGACCATATCCAGATCACAGTGTCGGAAACGGTCGGCCTTGAAGGACGCGTTAGTTTTTACGACGGGGCGGGCGCGCTGCGCGATATGGTGCAAAACCATATGCTGCAATTGCTGGCTTTGGTTGCGATGGAGCCGCCATCGAGTTTTGATGCAACCGCTGTGCGCGACGAAAAAGTTAAAGTGCTGCGCTGTCTGCGCCCGATTTCAAACGGTGATAGCGTGACCGGCCAATACCGGTCGGGCGCGATCAACGGCGGGGCTGTGCCCGGCTATGACGAAGAACTTGGCAAAGACAGCGACACTGAGACTTTCGTGGCGATCAAGGCGCATATCGACAATTGGCGATGGAATGGCGTGCCGTTTTACCTGCGCACCGGCAAACGCCTGCCAGAGCGTAAGACCGAGATTGTCATCCAGTTCAAACCTGTGCCGCACTCGATCTTTGCGGGTAAAGGTGCGCAATCACAACCGAACCGGCTGGTGATCGGTATTCAGCCAAAGGAAAATATCGGGCTTTCGGTCATGGCGAAAGTGCCGGGGCTTGATCGCGGCGGTATTCGTTTGCGCGAAGTGCCGCTGGATATCTCTATGCCCGATGCTTTTGCCGGTCCCAAAAAGCGCATTGCCTATGAACGGTTGCTGCTTGACTTGATCGAAGGCGACCAGACGTTGTTCGTCCGCCGTGACGAGGTGGAGGCACAATGGGATTGGGTCGATGCGATCCGCGCTGGCTGGACAGAAAATGGCTTGAAGCCGAAAAACTACACATCGGGCAGCTGGGGACCATCGGCGGCAATTGCCCTTGCCGAGCGTGACGGAGTGACGTGGTATGAGTAATCCCATGAACGACGCTATCCATAGGGTAACGCAGCGCATCATCGAGAAGTCGAAGCTGACCCGCCAACGCTATCTGGATATGATCGCCCGCGAAGGCGACAAAGGCATCAACCGCGCCACCATGTCGTGCGGAAATCTTGCGCATGGCTTTGCGGCGAGCGGTGATGATAAGCCTGTAATCCGCACCGGTAACGCCATGAACATCGGTATCGTGACTGCGTTCAACGATATGCTGTCCGCGCATCAGCCTTATGGCCGCTATCCCGAACAGATCAAGCTGTTCGCTCGTGAAGTTGGCGCAACCGCGCAAGTCGCAGGCGGCGTTCCCGCAATGTGCGATGGCGTGACGCAAGGGCAGCAGGGTATGGAGCTGTCGCTGTTCAGCCGCGATACGATTGCCATGGCGACCGCAGTTGGCCTTAGCCATGCGATGTTTGAGGGCGCGTTGCTGCTGGGCATTTGCGACAAGATTGTGCCCGGACTGCTGATCGGCGGTTTGCGTTTTGGCCATCTGCCGATGATCCTTGTGCCTGCGGGCCCGATGCCATCGGGCCTTGCCAACAAAGAAAAGCAACGCATCCGGCAGTTGTATGCAGAGGGCAAGGTTGGCCGCGAGGAACTGCTAGAGGCAGAGGCTGCGTCCTATCATGGCGCTGGAACCTGCACATTTTTTGGCACGGCCAATTCCAACCAGATGATGATGGAAGTGATGGGCCTGCATATGCCGGGTTCCGCGTTCATCAACCCCGGTACGAAACTGCGCACCGAATTGACGCGGGGAGCAACGCATCGGTTGGCGCAGATCGGCAAAGAGGGCGACTATCGTCCGCTGGGCCTGTGTATTGATGAAAAGGCGATTGTGAACGCGTGCATCGGATTGCTAGCAACCGGCGGTTCCACCAACCACGCCATCCATTTGCCAGCCATTGCGCGTGCGGCGGGCATTATGCTGGATTGGCAAGATATGGACGAGCTGTCCGCTGCTGTGCCGCTGATCGCCCGCGTTTATCCCAATGGATCGGGCGATGTGAACCATTTCCATGCAGCGGGTGGTATGGGCTTTGTCATTCGCGAGTTGTTGGATGCTGGATTGCTCCATCGCGATATCATGACGGTCGCTGGCCAGAATCTGACCGATTATGGCAGGGAGCCTGTGCTGCAAGACGAGAAGCTGGCGTGGCAAGATGCACCTGCCATCTCGCAAGACGAAACTATGCTGCGCACTCCGGCAAATCCGTTTTCGCCCGATGGCGGAATGCGGCTGGTTGAGGGCAATTTGGGCCGCGCAACATTTAAGACCAGCGCAGTCGATAAGGAACGCTGGACCATAGAGGCACCCGCCCGCGTCTTTCACACACAAGAAGATGTGCTCGCCGCGTTTAAGGCTGGCGAATTGGAACGCGATGTTATTGTCGTTGTCCGCTTTCAGGGACCACGCGCCAATGGCATGCCTGAACTGCACAAGCTGACGCCAGCTTTGGGCGTCTTGCAAGATCGCGGGTTCAAAGTTGCGCTTGTTACCGATGGCCGCATGTCGGGCGCGTCGGGCAAAGTTCCCGCTGCCATCCATTGCACGCCAGAGGCCTATGGCGGCGGCCCGCTTGACCGGTTGCAAGACGGCGACATCATTCGCCTATGCGGCCATGATGGAAAGCTGGACGTGATAATGGACGCCGCCGAATGGGCGCAGCGCGCGCAAGCGGAACGTCCCGCAGAAAGCGAAGGTCTGGGACGCGAGTTGTTTGCAATGATGCGTGCCGGGGCCGATGGCGCAGAACGCGGTGGATCAGCAATGCTCTCGGCGGCAGGGCTCTGAACATGGCTATGCCAATTGTCACAATTGATATCGGCGGAACCCATGCCCGCTTTGCACTAGCAGAGGTGGCGCAAGGGAATGTTGTTAACCTCAGCGAACCGATCACAATGAAAACCGCCGAGCACGCATCGTTCCAGACCGCGTGGGAGGCGTTTGATGCTATGCTCGATCAGCCAATCCCGCGCGCGGTGGCGATTGCGATTGCGGGGCCAGTGACAGGCGATGTGATCAAATTCACCAACAATCCCTGGATCATCCGCCCCGCGCTTATCAAGGAACGGCTGAACGTCGAGGCGTTCACTCTGGTCAATGATTTTGAGGCGGTTGGCCATGCGGTTGCGCGAGCTGACGCAGCGCACTTCACGCATCTCTGTGGCCCAGACGAGCCGCTGACCAGCGATGGCACAATCAGCATTGTTGGCCCCGGCACCGGCCTTGGCGTTGCGCATATTCACCGGCATGCCGGCAGCTATCATGTGCAAGCGACTGAGGGCGGCCATGTCGATTTTGCGCCGCTCGATGGCATAGAGGACGCCATATTGGCGCGCTTGCGGCAACGGTTCACGCGGGTTTCAACAGAGCGCGTGGTGTCCGGCCCGGGCCTGATTGGCATATACGAAACGCTTGCGGCGATAGAGGGCCGCGCGATTCAGCAATATGACGACAAGACGTTATGGGCACTCGGAATGGCGGGCGAAGACAGTCTTGCCAGCGCCGCTGTCGACCGCTTCTGCCTGTCGCTGGGCAGCGTTGCGGGCGATATTGCGCTGGCTCAGGGCGGCTTTGGCGGGGTTGTGATTGCAGGCGGCCTTGGCCTGCGGATCAAGGACATTTTGCTGCGTTCAGGATTTGACCAACGCTTTCGCGCCAAGGGCCGGTTTGAAAAACTGATGGCCGCAATTCCTGTTAAACTGATCACACATCCGCAACCCGGCCTGTTCGGCGCGGCTGCTGCCTTTGCCAAGGAACATCAAGTATGAAGCATATCGAGACCATCATGCGGACTGCGCCCGTCATACCGGTGCTGGTGATCGAAGATGCAGCGCATGCTCAGCCGATTGCTGAGGCGTTGGTTGCGGGGGGGCTTCGCGTATTGGAAGTAACGCTGCGGACCGCAGCGGCGCTGGATGTCATCCGCGAAATGAAAAAGGTCGATGGCGCAATTGTCGGTGCAGGCACAGTATTGAACGAGGCTGATCTGCGGGCATCCATTGATGCCGGTGCAGAGTTCATCGTCTCGCCGGGCTTGACCGAACCGCTTGGCAAAGCAGCGACCGCCAGCGGCATTCCTTTCCTGCCCGGCACTGCCAATGCGGGGGACATCATGCGCGGGCTTGATCTTGGCCTGACGCATTTCAAGTTTTTCCCGGCAGAGGCCTCGGGCGGGATTGCGGCGTTAAAGGCGATCGCTGCGCCGTTTAGCATGGCCAAATTCTGCCCCACTGGTGGGATCAGCCTTGCCACTGCACCCAATTGGCTGGCGGTCGATCCGGTGCTGTGCGTCGGCGGCAGCTGGGTTGTCGGCAAAGGCGCGCCAGATGTTGCAGCGATTACAGCCGCAGCACACGCCAGCATGGCGTTACGACAATGACCAAAGTTGCGGACCTCAACGCGCGGTTGCAGGAGATGCACGCGCTGACCAGCCAGGCTCCGCTTTACAATCCGGTTTTCCAGCTGAGCCTTGATCTATCGCGCCAGATTGAGGGCGGGGAGCTGGGGTTCAAAGATCTCAATACGCTGGTGTCGGAATTGGAATGCGATGCGCTGCAATCGCGTGCTGCAAAGCTGCACCGGTTGCTATCGCCGGTATCTGTTGCCGACAATGATACGGCGTTGGCCAAAATCGCTCAGGACGAGACGTTTGACGCCTTTGCCGTGCGCTGGGCGACGCCGGTTCAGCATATTGTCTTTACTGCACACCCCACGTTCCTGTTGAATGGCGCGCAAAGCGATGCGGTCGCGCAGGCAGCGACAAAGGGAGAGATTAGCGAGCAGATGGTTTGTGTTGCAGACCATAGCCGCGACACTGTGACGCTGGATTACGAACATGCCGAGGCGATGGCTGCCATTGGACGAGCTGCTGCCGCGCGCGATCATCTGAGCGCACAGCTGTTTGACCAAGCGGCCAAGCGTTGGCCCAAAGAATGGCGCGCTTTGCGCCCGATGCCGTACCGGTTCGCGACATGGGTTGGCTATGACATGGACGGCCGCACCGATATCGGCTGGGCCACGAGCATGCATTACCGGCTCCGCGAAAAGGCCATGCGGTTGGCGAGTTATGCGGCGACGCTGGCGGACATTGGCGCGGCGGCGGACATTGCAGAGCGACTTTCGCGGGCGGCAAAGCATGCCGATGCAATGTCGGCATTGCTGCGCACAAATCTTGATAATCCAGCCGATCTGTCAGCAGCGGCCAACCGGTTGACGGCGGATGACGCGGATAAGCTGGTATCGCTCGCCCCGATTATCGAGGCGTTGGAGGCACAGGCGGAAACGTCCGAAGCACCGCAAGCCAAAGCGCTGTTGGTGCTTACATCGGCGATGCGCGCCGACGGCCTTGGCATGGGCTGGATCCATTTCCGCGTGAATGCCTCACAGTTAAACAACGCCATCCGCCGCCGTATTGATCCCGAACAGCGGCTCGATCTGTCAAGCCGAAGCGCGCTGATCCGGCTGCGCAGCTTGTTGAAAACGGCTAAGCCGCTGCGCAGCAATTTTGCGGCACTGTCGATTGAGGATACCACAGCGTTGCGCGTGTTCCTGTCGATGGCGCAAATCCTCAAGCACATTGACGCGGACGCTCCGATCCGCATGCTGATTGCGGAATGCGAAGAACCGCAGACGGTTTTGGCTGCACTCTATTTCGCGCGGTTATTCGGGGTGGAGGGCAAGGTTGATGTCTCGCCCTTGTTTGAGACCGAAAGCGCGATGGAGCACGGTGGGCGGTTCCTCGACGCGTTGCTGGCCGAGCCTGCGTATCAGGATTATGCCCGTGCGCGCGGACGCGTCGCGATCCAGACCGGTTTTTCCGATGCGGGGCGTTTTGTCGGGCAGCTGCCAGCAGCGCTTGCGATTGAACGCCTGCAAAGCCGCCTTGCGCGGACGATGGCGAAGCATGGGCTTACCGATGTCGCCGCGCTGATATTCAACACACACGGCGAGTCCATGGGGCGCGGCGCGCATCCCACGGACTTTGCCGACCGGCTGACTTATCCGCTGAGTATCTGGGCGCGGCGGCAATTTGCCGAAAACGCGATTGCGCTGGAGCCAGAGGTTAGCTTCCAAGGCGGCGACGGTTATTTGTTCTTCCGCACGCCGGAACTTGCCTATGCAACATTACTGCGCATTGCCGAGGTTGAGCAAAAGCCACTGCCAACAGGTGACGACCCGTTCTATACGCAAACCGATATCAGCCTTGATTTCTATCGCGGCATCCGGCGAGTGCAGCGCGATTTCCTTGCATCGCGCACCTATGCCCGTTCGTTGACAGCGTTTGGCCTTGGGCTGTTGAACGATACCGGGTCACGCAAATCGCGGCGACAATTTGATGTCGATGCAAACCGGGCGATGTCCTTGCGCCAAATCCGCGCTATCCCGCATAATGCGATTTTGCAGCAGCTGGGCTATCCGGTGAACTTGATCGCTGGAACGGGCACTGCGGCGGGTGACGACGTTGAATCGGTTGCAGAGCTGATCAATGCCTCGCCGCGCGGGCGGCAGATTATCCGCATGCTGCGCGCGTCAAACCGGCTGGCCAGTATCAAATCGGTTGCTGCTTATGGCGAGCTGTTCAACTCCGCCTATTGGGCCAGCCGTCCGTATCGCGGGACCGAAAGCTTTTTGGAGCCCGCCTGTCTTTCACTGGCGGAGCGGCTGACGACCGACGACCGCAACAGTGCGTTCCGCACGTTAACATCCCGGTTGCGCGTCGATGCGTTGAAACTACACCGGTTGCTGAAACTGGTCGACAGCGATGTCGAGGTTGCAGGCCGCGAAGATCTGCGCCGGTCGCTGGGTGTGCTGCAGGCTTTGCGGCTGGCCCTGATGCAGCATTTGTTTTTGCTCGCTGTGCAAGTCCCGGCGTTCTCGCGCTCCAACGATATCAGCCGCGATGATGTGCTGGAGATGGTTTTTGCGATGCGGATCGACGATGCGCTCGACCAATTCCGCCGCGCTTTTCCGGTGTCTGCGCCCAGCATTGACGATTTCGACGTCATCGAGGCGACCGACTATCCCGATGGTGCAGAGCAAGCCTATGCCGGCATTCACGCCAGTTTTATCGACCCCATGGCGCAATCATACGCGTTGATCCTGCGCATCGGTACCGCCATCGCCAACCATTTCGGCGCGCATGGGTGAGTAAGGACTGTCCCAATAGGGACAGTCCCTAATGGGACAGTCCTTAACTTGGTTCTTGCACCCGCAACATCGCCACCGCTGCCAGCCCCATTACCACAGCTGCAAAGGCCATTGTCCAGATCGGCTCGGTCGGGAAAAATGCTTTCAGGATGGTGCCCATTGCTGTTGCGACTAGCAATTGCGGCACCACGATAAAGACGTTGAACAGCCCCATATAGATGCCCAGTTTTTGCTGCGGCAATGCCGACGCCAAAATCGCATAGGGCATGGCAAGGATAGAAGCCCAGGCAAGGCCCAGACCGATTTCGGATAGGATCAGCATGTTGGGATCACGAATGAACAGAAAGCTCGCAAAGCCTGCTGATCCGGCCAACAAACACGCCATATGTGTTTTGACTTTGCCGATGCGCTTGGCGAGCCAAGGCAGGACGAGCAAAGCGCCAATGGCGGCCACAGCATTTTGGATAGCAAACAACCGCCCGACCCAGTTTGCCCCCTCTCCATAGGCGACGCTGGCAACATCGGTTGTCGCATAGGCATATTGGGTAACGACCGGCGTGGTGTAAATCCACATGATAAACAGCGCCGACCAGCTGAAAAATTGAGCCAACGCTAGCCGCTTCATAACCTGAGGCATGCCGGAAAAATCACCGACGATATGCGACAGGACATTATCCTCTCGACCAGATTTGGCGAGGGTAATCGCGATCAGGCTGGCGATACCATAACCTGCCAACAAAGCGCCAAGCAGGTAGACTTCTTTTTCAAGCTTTAGCGGCGCGACCAACGCTGCAACGATTGCACCCGCAGCGATCCAGATCAGCGACGATCCGCTTCCCCGCGCGGCTAAGGCACGCAATGTGCTGGTGTTGCTATGATCGATCTCGCCATCAAAGGCGGCCATTTCAGCGGGGCTGTATTCTTTGGTCGTAAACACCGTCCAGCTAACGGCCAGCAACATCGCCGCACCGCCGACCCAGAAACTGTAACGCACCGTGTCGGGAATTGTGCCCGCAGGCGCAGTGTTGGAGACGTTCAGGTGGTTGAACAAATCGGGCAATAACGATCCGGCAACCGCGCCAACACCGATCAGCGCGGTTTGCACCGCATAGCCAGCCGTATGCTGATCCTTGTTCAACATATCGCCTACGAAAGCGCGGAATGGCTCCATCGATATGTTGATCGATGCATCGAGCACCCACAGCATGATTGCAGCAAACAGCAACACATGCGCCAACGGCATGATAAATAGCGATAGTGCAGCCAATAACGCACCGGCCAAGAAATAGGGACGGCGGCGACCAAGTCGGCCCAGCCATGTCCGGTCGCTAAAATGCCCGATCAACGGTTGGACGAGAAGGCCGGTGAGCGGAGCCGCCACCCACAAAGCTGGAAGATCATCAAGGCTTGCGCCAAGCGCCTGAAAAATGCGCGACATGTTTCCGTTTTGCAGCGCAAAGCCCATCTGGATGCCCAGAAAACCGAAACTGATATTGATAAGGCTGCCGAAACTCTGCCGCGGTTTATCCATGATTGCCTCTCCCCAGATGCGTATTTTCTTACAGATTGGCAGAGATGCGCGCGGCGGGCAATCGCGTTGCTATGAATACGAATGTGAAGCGCGTTAATGCGCGCCGCAGCTTTTTCGCACAATCAACCGCGCAGGCAACGCTGCTGTATTCGCATCCTCGTTGCGGATTTGCCGGATCAGAGCATCGACCAGCATTTCGCCCGCTCTGCTAAAGTCTTGCTGTATCGTGGTCAGCGGAGGCCGTGTCATGCTGGCGGCGGGCAGATCGTCAAAGCCGACAATCGCGATGTCATTGGGCACATCAAGGCCATGTTCGGAAAGCGCGCGCATCGCGCCGATAGCGATCATATCGCTCGCGGCGAAAATGGCATCAAACTTTACGCCGCGCGCTAGCAACGCATTCACCGCGTCATGGCCCGATTGTTCTGTGATGATTGCATCGGCCTGTCTTGCCTCGACCACCTTAATCCCTGCACTGCGCTGCGCCTCGCAAAAGCCGCGATATCGGTCAAAAAATTCGGGATAATGTTCATTGGCATGGCCCAGAAAAGCAATCCGCCGCCGCCCATGAGCTATCAAATGCTGAGTCGCATCATATCCGCCGCGAAAATTATCACAGCCGATCACTGTGCCAAGGCTGCGTTCGTTGACATGGCCCCAGCGCACAAAGTGTGTGCCTTGCTCCATCAACTGATCCAGCTTTGCCCGATACGGTTCAAAATCGCCATGGCCCAACAGGATAATGCCATCGGCTTTGCGGCTTTCTTCAAATTCCACATGCCAGTTGGATGCCATATGTTGCATAGAGATCAGCAGATCATAGCGGCGGTGTGCACAGGTGCGCACAATGGAACCCAGCATAGAAAGAAAGAACGGATTGATCCCGGTCTGGTCCGGCGTCGGGTCTTCATAAAACAACAACGCCAATGTGTTGGTCTCACGCTTTCGCAGGGACGAGGCATTCTTGTCGACGGTGTAATTCAGCTGTTGCGCAATCGCCTCTATGCGTTTGCGTGTCTGTTCGGACACAGTCGGGCTGCCGCTCAACGCGCGCGACACTGTTGGCTGCGAAACGCCGGCCAGTTGGGCAATGTCGAATGATGTCGGCTTTCGCGACATGATAGCTCCTCTTCCGACTACGGGAATAACCCCAGTGTCACATTCCTGCAACATTCGCTGCATGAACTTCTGAATACGTATGTAGCTTTCTGTCCGCCCTATGCACAACTGGTTATGCGAGGAGATTGAAATGGTCCTCAATCATGGGGACGGTTCGCAACACGCATATCAATGTGGTCCGGGCAACGTCCCGACATTATGCTGGGGAGCATGTCATGAAGGTAATCAACACTACATCTATATCCCGTGCATCGGTAAGCGCACTCGCGCTTGGCGTCGCACTTTTTGTCGCAGTGCCGGCGTTCGCGCAGGATGCTGAGCCTGCTGCTGACGAGGCCGCTGAAGAAGAAGGCATTGTCGTCTCCGGCTTCCGTGCCAGCCTTGAAAACGCGGTCAACGAAAAGAAGAAAAGCGACCAGATCGTCGAGTCGGTCTCGGCTGAAGATATCGGCAAGCTGCCTGATGCTTCCATCGGCGAATCTATTGCGCGTTTGCCAGGCGTCACTTCGCAGCGTCTGAACGGCCGTGCCAACGTGATCGCAATTCGCGGTTTTGGCCCTGACTTTTCGCAGACCCTGCTGAACGGTCGTGAGCAAACCTCAACCGGCGACAATCGCGGTGTTGAATTTGACCAATATCCATCGGAAGTCGTCAATCAGGTCGTCGTTTACAAATCGCCGACAGCATCGCTGGTTGGTCAAGGTCTTGTCGGCACCATCGACGTCCGCACCATCCGCCCGCTTGATTATGGCAAATCGGTTTTCGCAATCGGTGCGCGCGGTACGTATGCTGATCTGGGCGCGCTGAATGCTGGATCAAAGAAATTTGGTTATCGCGCCAACGCAACCTTTGTTGATCAGTTCGCGGATGACACCATCGGCATCGCGTTGTCGGCATCTTATGTTGATGAACCTTATCAGCTGCAGGAATTCAACGCATGGGGCTATGCAGGTAGCGGCACTGCTGCGTCGCCTAGCGTCATCGGTGGTTCAAAGTCGTTTGTGACCTCTACCCAGCTAAAGCGCCTAGGCCTTAACGGAACGCTGCAGTATCAGGCTTCTGACACTGTCCGCATGACTTTCGATGGCTTCTATTCGAACTTCGATGATGACCAAAGCAAGCGCGGCATCGAATTGCCATTGGGCTTTGGTGCTTTTGGCACAGGGTTCAATCCTGCAACCGCAACGGTGGCGAATGGCTTCACAACTGCGGGCACTTTCACCAACGTTCGCGGCGTTGTTCGTAACGATATCTTCCAGCGCAAAGCTGACCTGTATTCGTTTGGATATAATGCCGAATATGAAGGTGATGATGGCTGGAATGCATTTATCGACTTTGGTTTTTCGAAAACTGACCGCAACGAACTCAGCATCGAAAGCTATTCGGGAACTGGCTTTAATGCCGATGATATTCCAGCGAATGGCGTATCGGGCACGATCGGCTTTACGTCCGGACCAACCGGCACGGTCTTCAGGCCGTCATTGGATTATAGCAATCCAGCACTCATCCGCTTGACTGACCCACTTGGTTGGGGTGGTGGCGTAACACCGCAGGCAGGTTACTATAACAACCGCATTGTCGAAGATGAGCTGAAGCAATATCGCGTTGGCGTTGAAAAGGAACTGGAAGGTTTCTTGTCAGCCGTCAAATTTGGTATGAACTATACCAATCGCGACAAGAGCCTGACGCCTGATGAATCGCTTATTCGTCTCCGCGGTGGCGCAACTTCGTTGCCCATTCCAACGAATGCGCTGCTTCGTCCAACGAACCTTGGCTATCTCGGTCTCGGTCCGATTGTCAGCTATGATGCACGTGGCTTGATCGCTGACGGCACTCTGGTGCTTGCACCGAACACATCGCCTGACATCCCTGCAAAAGCGTTCAGCATTTCTGAAGATTTGATGACGGCTTATTTGCAAGCGGATATCGATCAAGAGATTGGCAGTGCGACACTGACAGGCAATGTTGGCGTTCAGGTTATCCATACCGATCAGTCATCAAGTGGTTTGATCTTTAACGGTGTCGGTTTCACCCCGCGCACGGCAGGAACAAACTATTGGGACGTTCTACCAAGCCTGAACCTGTCGATGCGGTTTGACAGCGATTTTGTTATCCGTTTTGCAGCATCGAAGCAGATTCAACGGCCAAAGCTTGACGACCTGCGCGTCGCCCTAAGCTATGGCGTGGCGAATGGTGTAGTGAATGGTCAACCGATCCGGTTCCTCAACGGAAATGGCGGTAATCCACAATTGCAGCCTTATCGCGCCAACGCGTTTGATCTCAACGTTGAGAAATATTTCGGCAATTCAGG
>JAAFIB010000057.1 GCA_013297725.1 Sphingomonadales bacterium | reverse complement strand
TTGTGAAAAGACAGGCTTGGATTACGTCTCGGCCTCGCCCTACCGCGTGCCAATCGCACGGCTTGCAGCAGCGCAAGCGGCATTGAACGCAAAATAGGGGTTGCGAATCCACGGGCGCGCTACTAGTAGCGCCTCACCGTGCACCCGTAGCTCAGCTGGATAGAGCATCAGACTACGAATCTGAGGGCCGGGCGTTCGAATCGCTCCGGGTGCACCATTTTCCTCTCTCCATTGAGAGACAGCTTTCAACATGACCAACAAACCAATATCCGCCACAAAATCGGCTATCGTCCTGTTGTCCGGTGGGCTCGACTCGATGGTAGTCGCCGGATTGGCGCGTGAAGCGGGCTACGATCTGATCGCGCTGACCATCGACTATAACCAGCGCCACCGGATCGAGCTGCAATCCGCCGCGACCATTGCCAAGCATTTGGGCGCGGTTGAACATATCGTCCTACCGCTTGACCTGACCCGTTTTGGCGGATCGGCGCTGACAGCGGATATCGACGTGCCAAAGCTTGGCGTTGAGGCGGATGCCATTCCCGTCACCTATGTTCCGGCGCGCAATACGATTTTCCTCTCGCTCTGCCTTGGCCTCGCCGAGGCACGCGGTGCGCGGGATTTGTGGATTGGCGTAAATGCTCTCGATTATTCGGGTTATCCCGATTGCCGCCCCGAATTCATTTCCTCGTTTGAGGCTATGGCAAATCTTGCCACTAAGGCGGGAATCGAGGGCGAAGGCTTTAAAATTCACACGCCCCTGCTGCATATGAGCAAAGCCGATATTGCGACAGAAGCGGCGCGGCTAGGCCTTGATGCTGGGATGAGCTGGTCGTGTTATGATCCTACACCTGACAATAAAGCCTGCGGCCAGTGCGATGCTTGCCGGCTTAGGGCAAAGGGCTTTGCCGACGCGGGGCTACCCGATCCGACTGTTTACGCCGAAACTCAGATATGAGCTACGCAGTCAAAGAGATATTCCTGACTCTGCAAGGCGAAGGCGTGCATGCCGGGCGGCGCGCGGTGTTTCTGCGTTTTACCGGATGTAATTTGTGGACCGGGCGCGAGGAAGATCGCGCCACAGCCGTCTGCCAGTTTTGCGACACCGATTTTGTCGGCATGGATGGCGAAAATGGTGGGCGCTATGATGCGGAGGCTTTGGCAGCCAAAGTTGCGGCGCTTTGGGGCGAGGGTATCGAACGTCGCTATGTTGTCCTGACCGGCGGCGAGCCGATGTTGCAAGTGGACGATGCGCTGGTTGATGCATTGCACAACCAGAACTTTGAAATCGCCATCGAAAGCAATGGCACTCTGCCCGTTCATCCCGGCATCGACTGGGTTTGCATCAGCCCCAAAGCAGGGTCAGAGGTCGTCCAGCAATCGGGTGATGAATTAAAGCTGGTATGGCCGCAGGCGGGCAGCGATGTCGAAATGTTGGAGAAATGGGATTTCGGCCATTTCCTGCTACAACCTATGGACAGCGGCAGTGTTGCGGCCAATGATGCCAACCGCGCTGCGGCGATTGAAATGACGATGGCGCGCCCGGTGTGGCGGCTTTCCTTGCAAAATCATAAGCTTTTGGGTCTGCCCTAAACACCGAAATGCGGCCCAAACATCTTTGGTAAAGTCCTTTGACTCCCATGCCCGTTAGTGACATCTTCGTAGTGGGTAGAGGAGTGATTAATATGGCAGCACGCGCACACCACGAGAGTCGCGTCCGCGAAGCAAACAGCTTCGGCAAACGCATGAGCACGCATATTGCGTATGCACTAGTAGTTTACACGCTGTTGCTGATTTTTGAGGTTTCGCCGCAAATGGAAAGTGGTGGCATGTCTATCCTGCCATATTTCTTGCTGGTTGCGTTGGTCGGCCTTGTGATTTTGCCATGCCGTAGTTTGGAACGCCGCTGGAAAGCGATTGACGCGAGCGGAGATACAGATGTTGGCGGCGCATTCCGCCGCGAGGTGATACTGCTTTGGCTTTGCGCAATCGGCGGCCCGACCCTGTTGATGGCCATTATATGGATCATCCCCTGATTGACGCTGCACTGGCCCGCGCTTAAGCGAGCCTTATGTTATTGCCTCATGAAGCGCTTGATCGCGCAACCCGTTTAGTCGAACAGGCCAAAAAGGCCGGTGCCGATGCCGCCGATGCTGTTTACGCCTGCGATGCCTCTACCGAAGTGCAAGTGCGGCTGGGCGCATTGGAGGACGTTGTCCGATCCGAAGGCGAAGATATCGGCCTGCGCGTTTTTATTGGCCAACGATCAGCAACAATTTCATCGTCCAGCATGAACCCCGATGTGCTGGCAAAGCTGGTTGATCGCGCACTTGATATGGCCCGTGAAGCGCCTGAGGATCAATTCGCAGGACTGGCCCCCGCAGAGTTATTGGCAAAGGGACCGTTCCCTGATTTGCAATCCGATGACGGGCTTGACCCCGATCCGCAATCATTGCGCGAGGTAGCTTTGGCCTGCGAAGATGCGGCACGCGCTGTAAAGGGTGTAACCAACAGCGAAGGGGCTGGCGCAAGCGCAGGTAAATCGATCTTTGCCTTGGCAACCAGCGATGGCTTTGCAGGGGTATCGCACGCAACGGGCTATGGAATGTCCGCAAGTGTCATCGCGGGCGAAGGTGACGATAAAGAGCGCGATTATGACTGGCATTCGTCCCGGCATTTGTCCGACCTGAACCGGCCAGAGGATATCGGTCGTCGCGCAGGGGAACGCGCGGTACGCAGGCTGAACCCCGAAATGGTGAAAAGCGGCAACATGCCCGTTGTGTTTGACCCGCGCATCGGTGGTTCGATGATCGGCCATCTTATTGGTTCGATCAGCGGTTCGGCAATTGCGCGCAAAACCAGTTTCCTGCTCGATAAATTGGGTGCGCAGCTGTTTAATACTGGCCTATCGATTATTGACGATCCGCTGCGTGTGCGCGGGCTAGGCAGCCGGACATTCGACGGCGAAGGCCTTCCCGCCGCGCGGCGCACCATTATTGACCAAGGCGTACTGACAGGCTGGCTGATGGAAAGCGCCTCGGCACGCCAGTTGGGTCTGCAACCAACCGGCCATGCCAGCCGCGGTGTCAGCGGCGCTCCGGGAACCAGCCCGTCGAACCTGCACCTCGAAGGCGGCATAGTAAGCGTCGCCGAATTGATCGCTGATATCAAACAGGGCGTCTATGTCCACGAATTGTCGGGGCAAGGCGTCAACCCTGTCACCGGCGATTACAGCCGAGGCGCTGCCGGTTTCCGCATCGAAAATGGCGAGATCGCAGGTCCAGTGGCGGAATTCACCATTGCCGGAAATTTGATCGACATGTTTGCTGCGTTAACTGCGGCCAATGATCTGGAATTCATCCGCGCTACCAACGTGCCAACACTGCGCATCGACGGGATGATGATCGCGGGTGCCTGATTTTTCCGCTGTTGTCGCGGCAACGCAGCAAGCCGCCGATCTGGCGATGCGGCAGTGGCGCGATGGTGCGGAACCCGACGCAAAAGTCTGGGAGAAAAGCAAAGGCAATCCGGTTAGCGAAATCGATTTAGCAGTCGATGCGCTGTTAAAGGAACGGTTCGCTGCAATCTTGCCCGACGCTGCTTGGCTTTCAGAAGAGACAGTTGATGACCCCACAAGGCTGAACGCCAGCCGCGTTTGGCTGGTCGACCCCATCGACGGCACCCGGGATTATATCCGCGGGCGCAGCGGCTGGTGCGTGTCAGTTGCTCTTGTGGAAAATGGCGTGCCAATCTTTGCCATTATGGCAGCACCAGCACAGGCAAAAACATGGATCGCGCGTAGCGGCCAAGGCGTCACCTGCAATGGCGAACGGCTAAGCGCCAGCGCGCGGCAAGACTTTGCCGGATCCCGCGTTCCAACCGACGACTTGCCAAAAGTGGACCGCGATCTGGTGATTGTTGAAAAGCCCAACAGCATTGCCATGCGGATGACGATGGTTGCGTGTGACCGCGCCGATCTTGTGGCGACATTACGCTGGGGCAATGAATGGGATATCGCCGCTGCACATCTGGTTGCGCAAGAGGCGGGCGCTCTTGTCAGCAATGCGCTGGGCCAGCCAATGCTTTACAACAAACCCGATCCAAAAGACTTTGGCCTAATCTGTTCAGCGCCTGATATTCACGCCGCAGCGGTTGAGCGATTGGCAGAGCGGGCAGACCGGATTTTGCAGTCCTAGATGTCTGAAAAATAATAGAGTTCGTCATCCTGAACTTGTTTCAGGATAATGCACGAGGGTGGTTTGTTATCCTGAAACAAGTTCAGGATGACGAAGATTGGGAAGGTTAGGAACTCACCCGAACGCCGCACTCGCCCGCAAATGAGCATAGGCGTCGATCACTACTTGCAACGCCTTTTCATGGCTACGGTCGCCGCCATTACGGTCCGGATGATATTTCCGCACCAGCCGCGAATAGGCGGAGCGCACCGCGCGCCGATCTGCATCATGGCTCAGCCCAAGCGCCTTTAACGCTTTGCGATCTTCGCTGGATAATATCTGCCCATTCGCTCCCATCGCGGGCTTGGCATCCTCCATTCGTCCCTTAAATCGCGCCGAAATAGCATCGAGTGGATCGTGGAAATCGGCCCATTTGGGCGGAATGTCGACATTGCCATTCGCGCGGAAAGCCCGCGTTTCCCCGGGCCAAACATTAGTCGGGCTTTGCGCTGCCGAAATTTCCTCGGCTGTCATCCCGGCAAACCAGTCGTAACCTGCGTTAAATTCGCGGACATGCGTCAGGCACAGATATTGATAATCGCCGGGGCCATTGGGACCGGGGCGTTTGCCATAGGGGTTGGGCGCACGAAATTCTCCGCGTTCGGGGCATTGCGGATAAGCGCAGGGTCGCCGCGATCCATACATGCGGCCATGAAATCGATCTGGATTACGCTGGGCGGACATTGTTTTCCCTTGGCCAAAGTCAGCCGATATGGGAATATAGAATTTATGATAAAAGGACCAATCCACATCGAAATGGAGGCATTGCTAACCGCAGCCTTCGCCCCCACCCACCTTGCCGTGATCAACGACAGCGCATCGCATAGCGGCCATAGCGGCGACGATGGTTCAGGCGAAAGCCACTTCACCGTCGAAATCGAAAGCGCCGCCTTTGTAGGCGTGAACCGAGTTACACGGCAGCGGATGGTCAATCAGGCACTGGGAGATATTCCCGGCGAACGTGTGCATGCGCTGGCGATTAAGGCGCAGGTGCCGGGGGAGATGAAATGAGCATAAAGAAAGTCAATTTGGTCGACGCCTTTTCGACATTTTCCGATCACTGGAACCCACGTATTGCGGGCGACATCAACGACTCACAGGTGAAGCTAGCCAAATTCAAGGGGAAGTTTGACTGGCACCATCACAAGCATGAGGACGAGCTTTTTCTGGTTATGTCCGGAGTGATGCGCATGGGTTTGCGTGACGGCGATATAGACGTTCATCCTGGAGAATTCATTATTGTTCCGAAAGGTGTTGAACACCGTCCCGAGGCACTGAGTGACGAATGCCATGTCATGATGCTGGAACCAAATACGACACTCAACACAGGCAATGTTGTTACAGAAAAGACAGTCACTGACTTGCAGCGCATCGGGTAGCAAATATGATCAAAATCACCCCAGTGACTCACGATCTAGGCATGTTCGAGGTCCGCCGCACACTCCCCTCGCGCGCCAGAACGATGGTGGGGCCGTTTATCTTTGTCGATCAATTCGGCCCGGCACAGTTTGACATCGGCGCGGGCATGGACGTGCGCCCGCATCCGCATATCAACCTGTCAACTGTCACGTATCTGTTTGAAGGTGCGATCGACCATCGCGACAGCCTTGGCACTTATGCAACGATCCGCCCCGGTGCGCTGAACCTGATGACGGCGGGCAAAGGCATTGTGCATAGCGAGCGGACGCCAGCGGACGAGCGCGCCAGTGGCTCGCCGATATCTGGCATGCAAACATGGCTGGCGCTGCCCGATGGCAAAGAGGAAATCGACCCCGGCTTTGAACATGTCGCCGCCGCCGATCTGCCGCAGATCAATGACAATGGGATCACCGCGCGGGTCATCATGGGTAGCCTGTGGGGCCGCACTGCGCCGACCACGCAACATGCCGAAACGATCTACGCTGACATAGCAATGCGCGCAGGTTCGACGATCCCCATTGATGCCGAAGCAGACGAGCGCGGTGTTCTGGTGGCAATGGGTAGTGCCAGCCTAGACGGCCAACCGCTGGACACACATAGCCTTTACGTCCTTGAACCCGGCGTGCCGATGACGCTGCGCGCGGACAGCGATTGCCGCGTCATGCTGCTTGGCGGAGAAGCCTTCAAAACCCCGCGCCATGTTTGGTGGAACTTCGTCAGCTCCTCACGCGACCGGATCAATCAGGCAAAAGCCGATTGGAAAGCAGGTGCATTTCCCAAAATTCCGGGCGACGAGGAAGAGTTCATCCCCATCCCCGAAGCGCCTTTGACGCGGAGTGATGCGTGATCATGCCGCATCTAGCGCGCGTTGATGTTCAATCCAATCAGCATCCAAACCAAGCCGTTTTGCGATCGGCGTTCCGGCCTCAATCACGCGCCAAAAGGGAACTACATCATCCCGGCTCTGGCCATCGGCGAGCTGTTTCATGCTTGTTTCGGCCACCATGCGCAGGAAGATCGAAGTCGAAACCGGGCAAGTTGCATCTGCCTTGTTCCTCCTCGCCAACTCTCGCCTGACCCTCTCAATCGGCCGCGTTTCGCCTGACGGAATCTTGCTGATATAGCGGGCAAGGATATCGGGCGTCGCAACATAAAGGATGCTACCCGCGGCAATCCCGGCAAAGCGGGTTTCCAGAACGACCCGCTTTGGTTCTTTCTTCTTTGGTTTTGCGGGCATCTGCGTCGCTCCTGATTCGATTATCAAACTTAGGCTAGCGCAAACGGGAAGAAGTAAAAATAATCCCCGATTTTCATTATAACTATCAGTATATTATCGTGATAGTAGCATGCTTTGGAAATCATGCTATCGCATTGTGATGGATTTCAAACAGTCCCGCATCGCCCTTTCAACCGGAGTCGAACTCGACATCTGGACGCTGGGCGATCCGGCTAAGCCGCCGATGATTTTCCTTCATGGCTTCCCCGAATCTCATCGCACATGGGCACACCAGATGATGGGGCTAGCGGATCGTTACTGGTGCATCGCGCCCGATCAACGCGGCTATGCGCGGTCATCCAAGCCACCAGCGGTTGCCGACTATATGGTACCAAATCTGGTGGCGGATATCTTTGCGCTGGCCGACGCGCTGGACATCGACACGTTTACCCTTGCTGCGCATGACTGGGGCGGTGCGATTGGCTGGGCAGCGACACTGACACGGCCCGAACGTGTAGAGCGACTGGTCATCGCCAATGCGCCGCACCCGTATATCTATCAGAAAACAATCATTGAGGATTTGGACCAAAGGCGAGCTTGCCAGTACATCCGCACCTTTCGCGGTGACGCGCTGGAAAAGCGGATCGCAGAAAACGGCCTTGAGTGGTTTTTTGAACATAGCTTCATGCGTCATTTGGAGGCGTCTGCGGTGTCCGATGAAGAACGCGCCGCCTATCTCGATGAATGGAGCCAACCCGGTGCATTGACCGCCATGTTCAACTGGTATCGGGCCTCACCCATGGATGTGCCCGCGATGGACGCGGTGATAGAGACCACCGAATTTCTGCAAAAGCCATTTCCGAAACTGCACATCCCCACACTGATCGTCTGGGGGATGAAGGATCCGGCGCTGCTGCCATGCCAGCTGGACGGGATTGAGGATCATGTGCCCAATGTCACGCTTGTGCGCATAGAAGATGCCGGGCATTTCTCACCTTGGGAGGCACCAGAGGCAGTAACCAAGGCCATGCAGGACTGGCTCCCTTGAACAAGGCGCGGCATCATCTGTTCCGCGCGCGTGAGGCGCATGACCATTCGCCAGTCACCTATATCGAGCTATTCTTCGACCTCGTCTTCGTCTTTGCCATCACGCAGCTGTCGCATCGTTTGCTTGATAATCTTTCTGTTATAGGCGCATTGGAAACTTTGGTGCTGTTCCTCGCTGTCTGGTGGGTGTGGATATTCACCAGCTGGGTCACTAACTGGCTAGATCCGGATCGCGCGCATGTGCGATTGATGTTGCTTGCAATGATGATCGGCGGGCTATTGCTGTCGGCGGCAATACCCAAGGCATTTGAAAGCAACGGCCTGTTGTTCGCGCTTGCCTATGTCACGATGCAGTTGCTGCGCACGGCCTATATGGTCTGGGCGACTGCTGGGGTAAACGAGGGACGGCGGCGCAACTTCATCCGTATCGGTTTCTGGTTTGCGCTGGCACTACCGTTCTGGATTGCAGGGGCGCTGGCCCAAAGCGATTGGCGGCTGGCGCTTTGGGCCATGGCGGTCGCCATCGAATATATCGGTCCCTATGCATTGTTTCGTACGCCCGGCCTAGGTGTCTCAACAGTTACCGACTGGGACATTTCCGGCGCACATATGGCCGAACGCTGCGCGTTGTTTATCATTATTGCCTTGGGCGAGGCAGTGCTTGTCACCGGCGCGACCTTTGCCAAGCTGGAGCATGATGCCCCGACATGGGCGGCGTTCATCACCAGCTTTATCGGCAGCGCGACGATGTGGTGGATCTACTTCGATATCGGCGCAACGCGAGGATCGCGGATGATTTCAGAGGCCGAAAATGTCGGGCTGGTTGCGCGTACCGCTTATACCTATTTGCATTTGCCGATTGTCGGCGGGATTATCGTGACGGCTGTGGGTGACGAAATGATGCTGGCGCATCCTATCGGCCATTCAGAGCTTTCAACGGTGCTGGCAATCATTGGCGGGCCGTGGCTGTTTCTGTTTGGAAATCAGGCATTCAAATGGATTACTTCCGGCGCAAAATATCCGCCGCTGTCGCATAACTTGGGCATATTGATATTGATCGGGATTGGTCTTGGCGGGTGGTTTGGCGATTGGCAGCCGCTGACACTCGGCGTGGCTAGCACTGCGGTGCTGATCGCAACAGCCATCTGGGAATGGCTGTCGCTACACGGCGGCTGGCAGCGTTGGGCGCCATGGCTTGGCGGAATTTTCAGAACAAAAGCGGACACTAATTAACACGGTAGCGCAGTTTGAAGATCAATGTAGAACTCGCCGCCATCGTCCCCTTTGGCCGCAACCTGATCGTTGTGACTGCGGGGTCGGTACCATTAACTCCAGCTGCGGGCGTATAAGTCCAGCTTGTGCCGTTGTTGTTGGAAAATTCTATGTCATCCGCGGCGCTGCCAAGGCTGGTGAACGTATAACTCAGACCTGTTGATCCTGCGGTAAATGCGGCAGGTCCGATGCCCGCACCGCCGATGTCAGACACGATCAAAGCCATATTGGCAGGCGTAGAGTCGGTCAGCACCATGCTGTTGGCCGTTACGCTGTAACTCGATGGGCTGGTGGCAGAAAGCGTGTATTCCATAACGGCACCCGGCAGGGACTTCGGGTTCGCGGTGCTTACCCCGTCCGAGATGGTAGTGCTGATTTTGCCGACATTTAGCGATGGTTTAAAAACAAGGCTGGCCAAGTCAAAATTGGCGTAGTTCGGGATGTCGACTTCGAATGTGTAAGTCCCGGCGGCAAGCGGGATGTTGGATGCCGATGCAAGTTTCCACAGCCCGATCGGATCAGCGGCAACAAAGCTGGTGCTGGTAGTCGCGACCACCACATTGCTGGAGTTGCGGATGTTAATGTTTAGACCGGTCAGTATTTGGGAAAAATCCCGGACGGAAAACCAGCCGCTGAAATCAACCATGCCCTGTGAAGGAATAGTCACTGTTTGCCGAATCGTGGCTGATGCCGAAGTGATATCGAGGTAAAGGCTGCCGCCTCCTGTCGGCGTTACCGTCGGGTTGCCGGCATAGCCAGACCATGGCCGAATGATGTTCCAGGGTGTCGCCTGCGCCGGGGTGATGTTGATCGCTGTCCAGTTGGGAATAGTCGTGTAGAAGTTGTTGCCATTGACCGGTGTCGGCGTCAGCGCGCTTTCAAAGCTGCGGTTGAGGAGCAGCTCTTGTGCAGCGGCGGGCGCGGACACGCCAAAAGAGCTGGCTATCGCCAGACACAACAGAGCACTCCATAGCTTGGTCCAAATACGCACCATAATGGAGTAAATAGCGCAGCTGGCACTAAGGAATTGTTAACTACTGTATTGGCCTTCGGTCCAGTTAACCCAGGCACCGTGCGCCTGTGCCTCCGCGAGCAGCACAGATGCCTCGCCACCCGGCCAATACCGGATTGTCAATTCATGCGCGAAGGTGTCGCGGTTAGTCTCCAGCATCATCCACGCCAGCGGCTTGTTTGCCGTTGCATTAGCTCCAGCCGCTTCAATCGCGGCGGTGATTGCTGCTCTGCGGTCCGCCGGGATATATTGCCAGACAATGCTGTGGTTGATCACGCGGGTGACGCCTTCGGCTTGCGGCGCGGCTAGCCGTTCGAGCACCCAATCAAGCGCATCGGCCCGAACAATATCAGGGCGTTTTTCCGCCGCCAGCGCAATCGCAGCATCCATCCGCACGATGCGATCGGCATTTTCGGGCCAAACATAGCTTTTGACCCGCAAAGCTGCATCCGCATCGGACAAATCAATCGGGGCTTGATCGCAACCCTTGATCGCAACAATCTCAACCGGATTATCCGGCGGAGGCGGCCCGCGCCATTCGGGCTTTATCCGCATCGGCGAATCTGCTGGCCCAATTGTCACTCCGCCCAGATCGTAATGATAGCGGTCCATCATGCTGTTGATACCTGCGCTAGCGCCCAGTTCGTTCAGTTCAAAACGTGGCCCCAATCTGCCCGACAACCACATCAGCCCGGCCATAAAGCTGGACGAACGCCCGGCCTCGTTGGTTTGCGGCGGGCTGTCGAACCATGGCAACAGGCGCGCGTCGTGGCTCGCAACAACCTCTGCGACAATCGCATCGACCGCCGCCTGATCGGTAATCTCGCCGCTATAGACAGGCTCAAGCCGCTGCTCATCGCCTGTCAGTAACAAATGATGAAACCCGCCCGCCAGCCGCAACGGCATCGCGTCCTCCAGCGGCAGGCCCGGCCAATTAGCAATGCGGCGACCAACCGAAGTATCGGTTTTCATCAACGGAACCTGCGCATCAATAATCCGGGCCGTCACCGGCGCATTGTTGCGGCGGCAATGTTCTGCCTGCCAACGAATGCCGTTTTCGATCCGCGCATCGTCCATCAGACCCGATTTGAATGACTCCGCCATATTGCCCTTTCGCCTGTGCGCCCCTAAAGCGCGCCAATATCATGGCTGGAAAATTGATCTTTGCAATCCCCAAGGGGCGGATACTCGACGAGGCACTGCCCTTAATGCGCGCAGCGGGCATCGACCCTGCACCCGATTTCTTTCACAAGAACAGCCGTGCGTTGCTGTTTGCGACCGGCGATGCTGATGTTCAGATTATCCGCGTGCGCGCGTTTGACGTCGCAACCTTTGTCGCGCATGGCGCTGCACAAATGGGAATTGTCGGTTCAGATGTGATCGACGAGTTTGATTATTCCGAACTCTATGCGCCGGTTGACCTGAACATCGGCCATTGCCGGATATCGGTTGCCGAACCTGCAGAACTTGCCGCGACGGATGATCCGCGCAGCTGGAGCCATGTTCGCGTGGCGACCAAATACCCCAATTTGACGCGCAAGCATTTTGCTGCACGCGGGGTGCAGGCCGAATGTGTGAAGCTGAACGGGGCGATGGAAATTGCGCCATTGCTGGGGCTATCCAGCAGGATCGTTGATCTTGTATCGTCGGGCCAGACATTAAAAGAAAACGGCTTGGTCGAGGTCGAAAAAATCGCAGAGGTTTCGGCAAGGCTGGTTGCCAACCGTGCGGCATTCAAAACGGATGCGCGCGTTGCAGCTTTAGTCGAAAAGTTTCGAGCAGCAGTCAATGCTTAGGCTCAACATCGCTCAGCCCGATTTTGCCGTAAAGTTTGATCGATTGGTCAACGGACGGCGCGAGGCGGATGCCGACGTATCGACCATCGTTGCACAAACAATCCGCGATGTCCGCGCGCGCGGCGATATTGCCTTGTTAGAATTGACCGAACGGTTCGACGGATTTGATCTCGCCGAACAGGGCTGGCAGATTTCGGCTGAGGAATGCAAAGCTGCCTATCAGGCGCTAGCCCCCGAATTACGTGACGCACTGAACCTCGCCGCCGCCCGCATCAAAGCCTATCACAAGGCGCAACTGCCCAAAGACCGCGACTATACCGACAAAGAAGGCGTACGCCTTGGTGCGCGGTGGAGTGCAGTGGATGCAGCTGGCATCTATGTCCCGGGCGGACGCGCAGCCTATCCATCATCGCTGTTGATGAATGCCATTCCGGCAAAGGTCGCAGGCGTTGGTCGCCTCGTTATGGTCACACCAACACCGCAGGGCGAGATCAACCAGACGGTGATGGCCGCTGCGCATTTGGCAGGCGTCGATGAAATTTGGCGATTGGGCGGGGCGCAAGCCGTTGCCGCTTTGGCCTATGGCACAGAGCAGATTGCCCCGGTTGATGTCATTACCGGTCCGGGCAACGCATGGGTCGCAGAGGCAAAGCGGCAGGTTTACGGCGTTGTCGGTATCGACATGGTCGCGGGGCCATCGGAAATCATTGTTGTGTCCGATGCAAAGAATAAGCCCGAATGGATCGCTGCTGACCTGTTGAGCCAATCCGAGCATGATCCGACCAGCCAGTCGATATTGTTCACCGATGATGCCAGCTATGCCGATGCCGTTGCTGCTGCGGTCGATGCGCAGCTGGCGACATTGGCAACGTCGAAAGTCGCCACCGAAAGCTGGCGCGCGAACGGCGCGATCATCATCACCAAAACGCTTGAGGAGGCGATGCCGCTCGTCAACAGGCTGGCCGGTGAGCATGTCGAGCTGGCTGTAGATGACGCGCGCGCCGAAAAACTGTTTGGCATGATCCGCCATGCAGGGTCAGTCTTTCTAGGCCGCATGACGCCCGAGGCAATTGGTGATTATGTAGCAGGGCCGAACCATGTGTTGCCTACGGGACGCCGCGCGCGTTTCTCGTCTGGCCTGTCTGTACTCGATTTTATGAAGCGGACCAGCTTTATCGGGCTGGATAAAAAGGCGTTGAAAGCGATTGGCCCTGCCGCTGTGACCTTGGCCGAAGCAGAAGGTCTGCCCGCACATGCGGCCAGCGTTAAAGTCAGATTGTGAAAGCCGGATTATGAGCAAAACCCGTTCCGCCGCCCGCCTTGCTGCTGTGCAGGCGCTGTATCAAATGGACATGGAGTCAATCGGCCTCGCCCGGTTACTCGACGAATTTCATTCGCACCGGCTGGGTGAAGAGATCGAGGATGCGAAAATTGCGCACGCAGAGGTCAGCTTTTTCGACGATGTTGTCAGCGGCGTTGACGCGCGGCGGGCCGAGATCGACGCGCTGATCGAAACCAATTTGGGAGAGCAATGGAAGATCAGCCGGCTGGACAAAACCATGCTGCAAATCCTGCGCGCCGGGACTTACGAGATTTTGGCGCGTGCCGACGTGCCGACGGGCAGCGTCATCAACGAGTATATGGACGTCGCCCATGCGTTTTTCGATGCCAAAGATGCAAAGTTTGTGAACGGCTTGCTGGATGCTGTGGCGAAGGATAAGCGGCCGGGCTAGGCTCAAACCACGACCCTCTAACACTTCGTCACCCTGAACTTGTTTCAGGGTCCATTTCTCCGCATAAAACACTGGTTTCGGCTGCACGATGGATGCTGAAACAAGTTCAGCATGACGAGTATTGAGAGCTTGGTGAATGACAACCGAATCCACCTTCATCGCCCTGATGCGCAACATGGCCACCGATCCATCGGCGCGCGGGCTTTTGGACGACACGGCTGTCTTCACGCTCGGCTCTGAAACACTCATCCTCACCCATGATATGATGGCTGAGGATGTCCACTGGCTGCCCACCGCCGATGCGGCTGATGTCGCGTGGAAGCTGATGTCGGTGAATTTGTCCGATCTTGCTGCAAAAGGCGCTCGGCCTATGGGGGTAGTGCTCGGCTTTATGCTCGGCGACGATCAATGGGACCGCCGCTTTGCAGAAGGCCTGCGGGCGGCGCTGGCGCATTATGATGTGCCGCTGCTGGGCGGTGACACGGTATCGAACCGCGGCGATAAAAGGGCGCTGGGGATGACTGCGATTGGTGCAGCGAGCCATACGCCTGTGCCCGCACGCTCGGGCGCGCAGCCCGGCGACGTCGTGTATGTCACCGGCACTTTGGGCGATGCGCTAGCCGGATTTGAAATGGCAGAGGTCGGCTTGGAAGGGGCAAGCGCATTGATGTCAGCCTATCACCGACCGATAGCTAGATTGGCCGAGGGGCAAGCATTGGCTCCTTTGGTCAGCGCCATGATGGATGTGTCCGACGGCCTGTTGCTCGACGCCGAACGCTTGGCATCGGCCAGCAAAGTGGCAATCACAATTGATCTGGCCAGCATTCCCCTGTCCGCGGCATATAAGCAGCAGCGTAGCGATAGTCTGGACAGCCGGATGCAAGCTGCAAGCTGGGGCGATGATTACCAGTTGCTGTTCACTGCTCCGGCTGAAGTCAAACTGCCCATCCCCGCCACAGCTGTTGGACAAGTCAACACAGGTTCGGGTCTTTCCCTGACTGACGCTGCGGCACCTGTCCCCCTGCCCGCTACGCTTGGCTATCAACATCGCTGAAGCGCGCTGAAAAGGTCGGTTTTCTGGCAAAAAATGGGCCAGAAACAGGGTTGCCCCTGCGTCTAAGCCACCCTATAGGCAAGCGGCTTGCACCTGTCAGGAGGCGGGTGCGTTCGAATTTTTGAACACGCAAAAAAACGGGAGGGGACAGTCTATGTCTTTGTCAATTATGGCCATTTTGTGCGGGCTTATCGCCGTGCTTTATGGAATTATTACGAGCCGCTCGGTGCTCGCTGCATCGGCCGGTACGCCGCGGATGCAGGAAATCGCAGCTGCAATTCAGGAAGGCGCTGGCGCCTATTTGACCCGCCAATATCGCACCATCGCCTTTGTTGGCGTGATTGTTGCGGTTCTGGTTGGTTGGTTCTTGGGACCACTTTCGGCCATCGGCTTTGTGCTTGGCGCAGTGCTATCGGGTGCAACCGGCTTTATCGGGATGAACATCTCGGTTCGCGCCAACGTCCGCACCGCACAGGCCGCTAGCGAATCCTTGCAAAAAGGCCTGACCATGGCGTTTAACGCAGGCGCCATCACCGGCATGCTTGTTGCCGGTCTTGCTTTGCTTTCAATCGCTGGTTTCTTTTACTACCTGACCGAAGTCGCAAACTTTGCTGCCAACAGCCGTGAAGTCATTGACGGCCTTTTGGCTTTGGCATTCGGCGCATCGTTGATTTCGATCTTTGCCCGTTTGGGCGGCGGTATCTTTACCAAAGCTGCTGACGTTGGTGCTGACTTGGTCGGCAAGGTCGAGGCAAATATCCCCGAGGATGATCCACGCAACCCTGCAACTATCGCCGATAACGTTGGTGACAACGTCGGCGATTGCGCCGGTATGGCCGCTGACTTGTTCGAAACCTATGTTGTCACCATCGGTGCAACTATGGTTTTGCTCGCCTTGTTGATGCCTGCTGATATGGCGAACGCCACTTTGCTGAACCTGATGTCGCTTCCTTTGGTCGTTGGCGGGATCTGCATCCTGACCTCGATCTTTGGCACATTCTTCGTCCGTCTCGGCGGAGGCACCAACATCATGGGTGCGATGTATAAGGGCTTTTTGATGACTGCCCTGACGTCGATCCCGGCGATCGGTTATGTCACTTACCAAACGCTTGGTGGCGATATGGATGCTGTAACGACCTACAGTACCGGCAGCTTTACTGGCTGGACATTGTTCTATTCGATGATGGTCGGTCTTGCCGTCACGGGCCTGTTGGTCTGGATCACCGAATATTACACCGGCACAAACTATCGCCCGGTCCGTTCGATTGCCAAGGCATCGGAAACCGGCCACGGCACTAACGTGATCCAGGGTCTGGCGATCAGCCTTGAATCCACCGCATTGCCAACGCTTGTTATCTGCGTCGGCATTATCGTGTCGTTCCAGCTTGCAGGAATCATCGGGATCGCTTTTGCCGCAACTTCGATGCTAGCGCTTGCCGGTATGGTCGTGGCACTGGACGCATATGGTCCGGTAACGGATAACGCAGGCGGCATTGCCGAAATGGCTGAAATGGACAAATCGGTTCGTGAAAAGACCGACGCGCTTGACGCTGTGGGCAACACCACAAAGGCTGTGACCAAAGGCTATGCCATTGGCTCGGCTGCTTTGGCGGCGCTCGTATTGTTCGGTGCCTATACCGCTGACTTGGCGTTCTATTCAAAGAAACTCGGCCTTACCGAAGGCGGCGTCGATTTCACTTTGATGAACCCCTATGTCATCGTCGGCTTGTTGCTTGGTGCGTTGCTGCCATATCTGTTTGGCGCAATGGGCATGACCGCTGTTGGTAAGGCCGCTGGCGAAGTGGTGAAGGACGTTCGTGACCAGTTTGCGAACAACCCCGGCATCATGGACGGCACATCAAAGCCTGACTATGCGCGCACCGTTGACCTTGTGACCAAGGCTGCGATCCGCGAAATGGTCTTGCCTTCGTTGCTGCCTGTGCTCGCACCAATTGCTGTATACTTCATCATCGCTGGCATCGCCGGCCCGGCGCAGGGCTTTGCGGCTCTCGGAGCTCTGCTCCTCGGCGTGATCGTTGGCGGCTTGTTCGTTGCTATCTCGATGACATCGGGCGGCGGCGCATGGGACAATGCCAAAAAGTATATCGAAGACGGCAACCACGGCGGCAAAGGTTCAGAGGCGCATAAAGCCGCTGTAACCGGCGACACCGTTGGCGATCCGTACAAGGATACAGCTGGTCCAGCGGTTAACCCGATGATCAAAATCACGAACATCGTTGCGTTGTTGCTATTGGCGGCTCTCGCCCACGGCGCAGCGTAACGATCTGCCTATCGGGTGGCGGTTTCGCCACCCCTCAAAAAACCCCGCTGGAGCAATCCGGCGGGGTTTTTGTTACCGATATATTGCCGTATCGCCATTCGTCGAATTTCCGCGAAATATTGCATGCGTAATCTTGTGTCGCGCGTGCGACACACTATACCACGATTCAGGATAATTTTAAGCTGGGGAGCTTATCTATGCGTATTACAAAAATAGCAGGCCTTTTGATGTCTGCTGCTAT
>JAAFIB010000056.1 GCA_013297725.1 Sphingomonadales bacterium | reverse complement strand
AACATTCAGGCCGATAGCACGCGCAAGCCCCTCGGCTTCCTCTAAACGACTGACTGCACCTACAGACGCGCCGCCGGGCATTTCCGGATAAATGATGAGAGTACGTGCACCGCGGGCAAATTCGTCAGTGCTATCGCGATTGAAAACGCTCAATCGGGCTCCCCATCTGCGTCTGTGTTATACTCGGCTAGGTTAACAGGGTGCGCAGGCTGAACCGTTGAAATGGCGTGCTTGTAAACCAGCTGCATCGTTCCATCACGCTCAAGCAGAACAGAGAACAGATCATAAGCGGCAATTGTGCCTTGCAACATCACACCGTTGACCAGAAATGTGGTTACTGGTTCAGCTTTGTCGCACATCGCATAGAGGAAAACGTCTTGCAGCATGCCGGGTTTCAAATTCACCTGCGCCATCATATCGTCAAATGGCTTACGATCCGGAGAGGCAGAGGGCATAACGGTCGAAATGCTGTGTTTATAGACCAGCTGCGATTGCCCATCGCGACGCAAGAGCACTGAAAAATTGTCGAACCAAGTGACGACCCCTTGCAGCTTCACACCCTTTACAAGGAACATGGTAATCGGTGTTTTCGATTTACGAAGCGAGTTGAGAAAAAGGTCTTGGAGGCCGTTGCTTTTTTCAGTCATTATTTTTTCCATTTTTATGTTTGACGCTTGGGAGCAGCGGGTCGGGTAATAAAATTACACAACCAAAACATGACATAGCATAAAATATAAGCTCTTCGCACTATCAATTTACAAGTCACTAACGAAAGTGATTTGTCCAATCTCAGTTCAAATCGTCTCCGTTATCATCGGCCCCTTTCCGGACAGAGATGCCAAGCAGTTTAAGCTTTCTATGCAAGGCGGATCGCTCCATGCCAACAAACGACGCTGTCTTGGAGATATTGCCGGAAAACCTGCGGATTTGAACTTGCAGATATTCTCGTTCAAATGCTTCGCGGGCTTCACGTAAAGGTGCGCCCATTAAGGCATTCACGCCGTTTGATGCTGTCGCATAATTGTTTGAAACTTCGGCAGGCAGCATGTCGGCTTCGATCATTTGCACCATATCCGATGGTGCCAATATAATTGTGCGTTCTACGATGTTGCGCAGCTGGCGGACGTTCCCCGGCCACTCGCATGCCTGTAATGTTGCAACGGCATCGTCCGAAAAATGCGGCGGGGCGATCCTGTGTTCAGCCGCAAAACGGGCTGCATAATGTTCGGCGAGCAAAGGTATGTCCTCACGCCGTTCGGCCAAGGGCGGGATCGCAATAGGCACGACATTTAGCCGGTAAAACAAGTCTTCACGAAACCGCGATGCTGCGATCTCTGCATGCAGATCGCGCGCGGTTGCCGAGACAAATCGAACATCTACGCGAACAGGCCGGCTGCCGCCAACGCGCGTGAAACTTTGATCGGTCAGGACGCGCAAGATCTTGCCCTGTGTCGTATAGGGCATATCAGCGACTTCATCGAGAAACAGCGTGCCGCCATGGGCGCGTTCCAGCATTCCAGCATGAACAAGCTGGCCATTTTCCTCTACACCGAACAGCTCTTCTTCAAACCGATCGGGAGCAAGCCGTGCCGCGCTTACCGAAATGAATGGAGCCCCGGATCGTGGGCTCCAGCTATGAAGCAGTCTCGCCGCAACCTCTTTGCCTACCCCTGCTGGCCCAGTGATCAACAACCGGCTGCCAGTAACGGCCACTTTTTTTAGTGTAGCACGAACATTGTTAATGGCCACCGACGACCCTGTAAGTTCCTCTGCCTGCCCGACAATGGCTCTAAGCGATGCATTCTCGGCACGAAGCCTCTCAGTTTCTGTCCCTCGGGCAACCAGATGCAGCAGCTTCTCCGCCTCGAACGGTTTTTCGATAAAATCAACCGCACCTTGTGAAATGGCGGCGACGGCTGTGTCGATATTGCCGTGTCCCGAAAATACGATGACGGGCATATTGCTATCCCGCCCTTTGATGACCTTTAACAATTCCAGCCCATCCATCGATGATCCGCGCAGCCAGACGTCGAGTAATATCAGAGACGGGCGTCGTTCATCATAAGCTTTGAGCGCCTCGTCAGCGGTCGCGGCAGTGCGGGTTTCATAGCCTTCGTCAGAAAGCACACCGGCGACCAGTTCGCGGATGTCTTCTTCATCGTCAACTATCAGGATATCGAGTGCCATGATGTTTACTCAGTCCTTGCTTTTTCTCGATTTTGGGGGCGATGCGGTATCGGGCTCGGATGCAATCAAAAGCCTGTCGGGGAAGAAACGCAGCGCTATTTGCGCTCCACCACCCGGCACATCTTCAAAGTGGATTTCGCCATGATGTTCTTCAACGATTTTTTTTACGATCGCGAGGCCAAGGCCTGAGCCACTGGCGCGTGTCGTCACATAAGGCTCCACCAAGCGTTCCTTGGATTCTGGCAGGCCGATACCGTTGTCGCGCACGATGACATCGATTGAATTATCATTCATCGCGATACTGACGTTGATCGCCCCGGGCGTATCTGACACCCCTTCTGCTAAGCGCGCTTCGATGGCTTCGGCTGCATTCTTTAGTATGTTGGTCACAGCCTGACCGATTTGCCGCCGATCACACAGCATCAATACTGGCTTTTCGGGCGGCGCTAAATCAAAGCTGATGTTGCTATGCGCAACTTCGAACAAGAATACCGAATGGCCGACAATGTCGATCAGGCTTTCGTCGCGGAACACCGGTTTGGGCATGCGCGCGAACGATGAAAACTCATCGACAATGTTGCGAAGATCGCCAACCTGACGAACGATTGTGCCAGTCAGTTGAGAGAATATCCCTGCGCCATCTTCAATCTGTTTGCCAAAACGCCGTTGCAAACGTTCAGCTGCCAGTTGAATTGGTGTCAGAGGGTTTTTAATCTCATGCGCAATACGCCGCGCAACATCTGCCCATGCCGCTTGCCTTTGATCGGTCAATTGTTGTGTGATGTCTTCAAACGTTATGACATGGCCCTGTTCAAGAGCAGATATTTTGACGGCCAGCGTTTGCGGTTCGGCTCCATCGCCAATCTGGACGATGGCTTGGGTACGCCCCTGCGTGATTAGATCCGATAGAAACGGAGCAGCATCTTTTAGCAGCACATCCGTCAGTCCGTCAGCTGGCCTGTTTAGAAGTTTCTCTGCAACACCATTGGCAAGGCGAACAGCGCCATCTTTGTTTGTGCTCAACACGGCAGCAGACACCGATTCCAAAATCGTTTCAATGAACGATCTTCGGTCATCCAATTGCCTGTTTGCCGCGATCAAATTGCCTGTCTGACTTTGCAGCCGTTCTGTCATACGATTGAATGATTGGGCAAGGAACCCGACTTCATCGTCTTGAATAAACTCGCCTGAAACCCGAGCGCTAAGGTCGCCCTCTGAAATTCTTTGTGCGGCAAGCACCAGATTGTTGACCGGGCGGACCAAGCGATCGGCAACGCGAAGAGCAATCCACAATGTGATCGCAATAATCAGCAGCGAGACGACGTAAAGCGCGATACTGAATTGCAACTGCAACGATCGCGAACGCGCCTCTAGCTTGTTGTAATCATTTAAAACAGCGTTCGCTTTGTCGCCCAACGCGAATGCGGGAACGGTAACTTCGCGGCGCGTGTAAACATAAACTCTTGGCTGATCAAAAAGCACCGCAACGGCCTCAATTCCTTGCGGTCCATTTTTGGTGACGATCTGTTCCCCGGCATCCAGCCTTTTCATCAGGTCGGGCGCTATCCAGTTTTCTTGGCGCTCATCCTCGAATGTATAGACAGCCTCGGTCAGCTGCGCGCCATTCGCTCCCACCGAAACGATGGCAGACTCGCTCAAGCGGCGCCGCACTATTTGGTCGATATAATAGTTCAGAAAAGCCGGGTCATTGGCGCGCGTTTGGCTCAATGCATTTTTCACGTCGCCCGCCATAGCGACAGTTTCGTCTCGCACGTCACGGGCATTATTTTCATAATAGCCCTTGGCCAGCTCGCCTGCATTTTCAAGCATCCCGCGTGCCGAGCCGGAGAACCAGAATTGCACACCGCTTTGAAAAAGAAGGGAGGCAAAAATCACCAGCAACAATGTAGGCACAGCAGTGATTGCTGAGAAAATCGCAACCAGTCGGACATGCAGCATTTGCTTGCTGTCTATGCCGCTATGGACTGCACGCTTTAGGGCGATGCGCCGACCAAATAATACCAGCAGAAACGTCGCCGGCAGCAGGTTTACGACTAGAATTGTTGCTGACAAAGCAGGGGACAAAGGTTCAGATTGTGGCCCCTGCCCTATGAAAATTATTGCAGTGATGACCGCCGCCACAACGACCAGCACAGCACTGCCAACTTCGAAAAGTTTGATAGCCTGACTATTCCCAAACGCATAAATGATGGCGCTAAGGATACGCTCCTGCGGCGGGCGCTCCTCATTTTCCTTTACGGTTGGAATTGTTGCCATTGTGCAACTGTTGCCATTAAAACCGTTGCATGAAAAGCACAAATCGGGCCATTTGGCTCAATCCGGCGCTCTATCGGCGCAAGTCACCGTGCCTGCCACTGGCAAGCCCATAATCCGATAGTTTTTTGCGGAGCGTGTTTCGGTTGATACCCAGCATAGCTGCGGCCTGAAGCTGGTTGCCCTTTGCCTGCGCCATTACGGTTTGCAACAAAGGCTTCTCAAATGCGGCCAACGCTCGCGCATAGATACGTTCACGTCCGACACCGCGCTGGCGTTGTTCTGTCATAAACTGGGCAACAGCGGCATCAAAGCTGCAGTTATTGGTCGCGTTGTGTGCAGTGTCGCCGACTAAAGCGCCCAATTGCGATAAAGTTACCTCGGTAATCCGGTCCTCACGCGCGGTCAGAACAACACGATAGACAAAGTTTTTCAGCTCGCGCACATTTCCGCGCCACGGCATCGCTGTCAGCATTGATATCGCATCATCGTCGATCTGTTTTGCAGGAAGCCCCTCCCGAACCGCCAAGTTCAGGAAGTGTCGGGTAAGCAAGCCGATATCCTCTGGGCGCGCACGCAGTGGAGGCATGTGAACGGGGACAACATTCAAACGATAAAACAGGTCTTCGCGGAATTTTCCTTCGGCAATCAGCGCCTCTAAATCCTGATTTGTCGCAGCGATAATCCGCACATCCAGACGGATGCTGGCTTTACCGCCGATACGGCTGATTGTCCCGCTTTGCAGCGCCCGCAACAGCCGCGTCTGGGCGTGATGCGGCATATCGCCGATTTCGTCGAGGAACAGCGTGCCGCCCTGCGCCTGTTCAAACCGGCCAATGCCCTGCCCTACAGCGCCTGTAAACGCGCCCTTTTCATGACCGAATAGCTCCGCCTCGATCAACTCTGCTGGAATTGCGGCCATGTTGACGGCAACAAACGGCCCGGTTTTACGGTGGCCCAGATTGTGGATCGCTTCTGCCACAAGCTCTTTGCCAGTGCCGGATTCGCCAAGGATCAACGCCGTCAGATCGTTGCGCAACAGGCGGGCGACCATGCGGTAAACCTCTTGCATGGCGATGCTGCGCCCCACCATCGGCATAGTTGATTCAAGCAGAGTTTCTTGCTCACCTGCATTTTCGCTGCGCCGTTTTTGAATGCCCTGTTTAACCGCAACCACCAGTTCGTTGAGATCAAATGGCTTTGGAAAATACTCAAACGCATTAATTTCACTGGCGCGCACAGCCGTATCCAGCGTGTTCTGCGCCGACATGATTATGATCGGCATATCCGGCAAATCGCTCAGCACATTTTCAAGACTGGCAATTCCGTCGCGGTCTTTCAACACCACATCGGTCAGCATCAGGTCGTAATGCGCCGCTGCCAACGCAGCGTCGCGTGCGCTTGCTGTTTCGACAACATCAACGCCGATGTTTTCTGCTTCAAGCGCCGCGCGCACGACCATACCGATAGAGCTATCATCCTCCACGATTAAGACCCGGGGTTGGCTCATTTGCGATCCTCTTTATCTGCAACGGGCAGGAATATACGAAAGACGGTTTGCTTGGCGGCTTCGTCGCGTTCAACGGAAATACGGCTATTCATCTGGCTTAGATATTTGCGCACAATCGCAAGGCCCAGCCCCTGCCCCTCTCGTTTGGTTGTAACAAAGGGAGCGAACAGTTCGCGCTCGATATGCTTGGCGATGCCGGGGCCGTTGTCTGAAATGCTGACTTCAACCGGCAGACGGATCGCGCGGCCATCCTCGTTTTCTTGCGAACCACCCCGCAAAGCAGCACCCATCACAAAGCGTGTGTGGATCCCGATTTCGGGGTTTTCCGTTTCCTTCAACGCATCGATGGCGTTCTGTATCAAATTGATCAAAACCTGCACCATTGCATCGGGTTCAATCTTCACTTCGGGCAATGATGGATCATAGTTGATGTCAATCAACGGCATGACCGGGTTGGCGGCGCGGAGTGACCGGATCGCGCGTTCGATCAGCGCATGGATATTTTCCGCCCCCGAAATACCGGGCATAGCGCGCCCCAGATTTTGCATCTGGTCCAGCAAGCGGGCAATCCGGTCAACCTCGGTCACGATCAAGTCGGTGAGTGGTGTTTGCGCCGGCTCAATGCGTTTAGCCAGCAACTGCGCCGCGCCCTTTATCCCGGCCAAGGGGTTCTTGATCTCATGCCCCAATATCGCAGGTGCGCCTACCGCTTGCTGTCCGCCATCGCTTTGCTCACCAATCTGATTACGATCAGACTGACGCGGAACGAGCAGCATCAGCCTTTTATCAGGTTGCCCCACCAAAGTTGAAATCGAAAGATCAGCATAGTTTGCCTGCGCACCGGGCGTCAGCAACCGCATATTCTGCGCCGATATGTCGCTTTCCCCAGCGCAGACCGCCCGGTTGAGACGGTCGCTTGCGAAGATCAGCATATTGCCGATATCATCGCCAACAATGCGCCGTTTGCTTCGTCCAAAAAATGCCTCGGCAGCTTCATTGGCAAATGTGATTTTATGCGCATCGTTCACGACCAGAAACGGTAACGGAATTGCCGAAAGCAGTTGCGCATCCGACACCAAACCATCTGTAATGGCCAATGCCTCAGGCGGCATGACGCGTGAGGTAAGGCTCATAGAAACGGGTCAGTTCGCCAACCACCTGTTCGGCATTATCAATCCTGTTGATATTGTTTCGAAACTCCGCCGATCCCGGCAGGCCGCGAATATACCAGCCCAAATGCTTGCGCGCACAACGGACGCCAACATCATCGCCGTAATGGTCAAGCATCGCGCGATAATGTTCGATGATCAGGTGAAATTGTGCATCGACCGAAGGATCCGCCAGCTTTTCTCCGGTGCGGAACCAATGCATCACCTGCCCCAACAGCCAAGGCCGTCCATAAGCACCGCGGCCGATCATAACGCCGTCAGCTTTGCTTTGCTCCAAAGCAGTCTGTGCGTCCTCAATCGAGCAAATGTCACCATTGACGATGACCGGTATGGAGACAGCGTTTTTTACCTTCTCCACAAAGCTCCAGTCCGCGCTTCCCTTATACATCTGGTTCCGCGTGCGCCCGTGGACAGTAATCAGCTTCGCCCCCAAATCCTCGGCGATATGCGCCAATTCAGGCGCGTTCAGGCTGCCATGATCCCAGCCCATGCGCATCTTGACAGTGACAGGAACAGACACCGCCTCAACCGTTGATTTGATCAGGCTGGCAGCAAGCGGCAAATCGCGCATCAATGCAGAGCCTGCGTCGCCATTGACGACTTTTTTCACGGGACAGCCCATGTTGATATCAATAATCGCCGCGCCGCGATCTTCGTTTAGCTTTGCCGCCTCACCCATTTCATGCGGTGTGCAGCCTGCAAGCTGCACCGACACCGGTTCTTCGGACCAATGCCATTCCGCCTTTTGCAGCGACTGTCGCGTTTCGCGGATCATCGCTTGGCTGGCGATCATTTCGGTGACGTTCAGGCCAGAACCAAAACGGCGGACGATTGTGCGGAACGGCATGTCGGTAACGCCGGTCATCGGCGCAAGCACAACGGGGCAGTCGATCGTAATCGGGCCAATTTGAATGGGGTTTAGCGTGTTCGTCATCACATTTGCCTAAAATTTAGGCAGCCCCTAGCTTTATTCGGCTTGGCGCGCAAGTTTTGCTACGATAGGGCGCGCGTTATGACTTCGATGGGCAAAATTGCGGCGATCATTGTTGCGGCAGGCAGTGGCAGCCGTGCTGGCGATGGCCTTCCCAAGCAGTTCAGGCCTGTGAGCGGCAAACCGATGCTGCGGCATAGCGTGGACGTTTTAAGCGCACACCCGCTGATTGACGCACTCGTGATTGTTGTGGGCGACGGGCAAGAGGATCAGGCCAGCCAGATCGTGGCCGACATCCCAAATGTAACGATCATAATCGGCGGTGAAACGCGCAGAGAAAGTGTGCATAACGGCCTGCAACATCTTCAAATGAGTCGCGAATTTAAAGATGTTCTAATCCATGACGCGGCACGCCCATTTCTGCCCGTCAAAGTCATCGACGATCTGATTGCCGCGCTGAAGGCTAACACAGCAGCCGTCCCTGCCCTCCCCGTTATTGACAGCCTTGCGCGCAGCCATAATGGCAAAACTTTGTCGGCTAGCGAAAGCCGCAACGGACTATGGCGTATACAAACGCCGCAAGCATTCCACCTGAACGCCATATGCGCGGCGCATGATCAATGGGATGTCAGCAAAGAAGCGACAGACGACGCGCGCATGGCGATGGCCGCCGGTTTTGAAGTCGCCTTGATCCCCGGCGATGAACATCTGGCCAAATACACTTTTGCCAGTGACTTTACCGCCCATGCAAAGCAAAGCGATGTCATGCATATTTTCCGCACCGGAACCGGTTACGATGTCCACCGTTTGGTCGAGAACGAAGAACTGTGGCTGTGCGGAATTAGGATTGAGCATGACAAGGGCTTGTCCGGCCACAGCGACGCTGATGTCGCGCTACATGCCCTAACCGACGCGATCCTCGGTGCCGCCGCAATGGGCGACATCGGCGATCATTTCCCGCCCAGCGATCCCCAATGGCGCGGGGCATCTTCTGATCGTTTTCTGGCCTATGCAGTCAGTTTGGTTGCGGCCAAAGGCTATGCGATCAGTAACGTCGATGTCACAATCATCTGCGAAGCGCCGAAAATTGGGCCGCATCGGGCGAGCATGCAGCAACGGGTAAGCGACATTCTGCAAATCCCGATTGACTCTGTATCGATCAAAGCGACAACTACCGAAAGATTGGGCTATACAGGCCGCGGCGAAGGGATCGCCGCTCAGGCTGTGGCGACGTTAATGAGGGAACAGAATGATGCCGGTTAATCTGTTGTTGTTCCGTGGTGGATAAGGCGGCATCTATGCAATCCACTTTGCCCAAAGCCGTATTCAAACTGGCTCAACAGGTTATTGACACTAACAGCGCGGTTGGTCGCACAGTAGTGACTGCAGAAAGCTGCACCGGCGGACTGGTCGCTGCCGCGCTGACAGAAATCCCCGGTAGCAGTGCCGTGTTGCAGTCCGGCTTTGTAACCTATTCGAACGAAGCAAAGATCAAGACGCTGAAGGTTGGCGAAGAACTGATCGAGACATTCGGCGCTGTCTCCATTGCCGTTGCATGGGCCATGGCCCAAGGCGCGTTAAAGCGCAGCAGCGCAGATGTTGCCGTCGCGATCAGCGGGGTTGCCGGACCAGATGGCGGAACGCCTCAAAAGCCGGTTGGAACCGTCGTCTTTGCCGTCGCAGAACGCGGCAAAGACCCCGAAGATGTTGTCGCCGATAAAATCAGCTTTGGCGAAGACAAAACCCGCGCCGAGATACGCATGGCCGCAACGCTGCATGCTTTGGGGTTATTGTTGCCTTATAAGGGGTAGTTGGGGTTGCTCCCCTGCGGTGGTCGACAGCAAATGGATAGAATGACGGCTTTGTTGGGGGGTGCGGACTGTCGGGTTTCATATTTTACGTAGTCACAGCGGACATTTTTTGGGTCGCTACGACGATTGCTCGGCATTTTGCCAGAGCACTCAATAGATTACGTTGCTGATTCCAAAAGCTGATGTAAATTTATGCTTTTGCACTTAGCCTGAATAACAGGCCATGAAGTGGGGGGATGTACCGTGAGCACGCTATCGATAAAGTTGCGTTACAGACCGCTCCGTATAGGCTGGTGCGTCGAAAACGGGGATTTTGACGCTTTTCGTCAATCCGCAAGGCGGTCCTTTTCATTATGGGGCGGTCGATTCAATCCCATCATCCCCATTGATGATCCCGAACATGCGCGCAGACTGATCGACCTGTTCCGCGTTGACTGTCTTTATCCGGCGTCCGGCACTGAGGCGGTTAAGGCCTTCATAGAAAGTCAGAAGCACCTCCCTTGGCCGGACTACAATCGGAGCTTTGTAATGCCCCGAGGACAAACTAGGACAGAGTCCACGATTGCCGACCTTCTTGTTCCCTTGCGACAAGCATTCGATGGTCATTTCAAAAACAATCCGCAAGCCGACCCGTATTTGATACTTCATGACTGGAGCGATGATGATCCATTGCGCGACGTCCTTCTTGCCACCTTTGGCGGATTGCCACCAATCGAGGAAACTGCCGAAGACTATCGGGGATTAATGCAGCTTCATCTTCGTGCAGAAGTTCATAAAATCGTTAAAGATCAGCCAGTCTCGCTGCCTGATATTGGCCGGATGTCGCTCGCCACGTTCAATCGAACGGGGCTTCAACAGCATTATGCGGTAACGTCCTACTGGAATCATCCCGGCTTCTACGTGGGAGACGCGACCTGCTTTGACGATCTCGTCGAATTCTGGAATCTCCGAGCAACCGACATTCCATTGGTTTTCTACGACCCAGCGCACGTTGGACGGCTTAACTACGCCAAGGACCAATGGTTAGGACGTATTCCGCAAATGCTGAATCCGGCAAGCTCTAAACGAGTAGCAATTTGGTCGCGTGACGAACAAACCCCTGAAGCACTCGTGATTTTTGGCGAAAATTTGAACATCTGTCGAGTTGATCCCTCACTCTGGAACGGATTGAATGTGAAGGCTCCAATCATGTTCTTTGGTGAAGGTGAGGTTCTTGCCTCATTAGACAACAGCGCCGAGCCACCCTCAATTTCCTTTTCCCTTCCCGACTCGCCAATGAAAGATGTAGGCGGCTTTTCAACACAACAATATGTGGTCTCGGTTGACCCTGGGATTGGACTATTCGGAAATGACAATTTTACACTCCATTTTCCCTTCCTACCCGAGCTGAACGAGTTTTATGGACGAAACGCTTTTATCCATTGGAACAAGGCAAGGGCGGAGCCGGACGCACTTGGCGTCGTAGTCGGCGGAACGACGCTCCACCTGTCGATGCGTGCAATTGATAACGGTCAGCTCTTCGCAGCAATCTTTTCCGCGTTCGGTATCAGGGCGACGCCAAGTGCCGCAGGTCTCGTCTGTAGTAGGCTCATTCGGCAAATGGGTGGTATCGACAAATGTCGAGTGTTCCGGATCGGTGGCGTCCGCGATCTCATCGAGCAATTTTCCCCGGACCAAAGCTTCACTACAAGTGCGGCTAAGCAGATCATCAGAGCACAAAATACCGATCATCCCCTTAGCGACTATCAGGATTTGTACATCGAGCAGCGAAAAGTTGGGGCAAAGCTAACCAACGATGCAATCCTAGCGCATCTTCTGCGCAAGGAGATTTTCCGACCGGGCCTGAAACTTGACTGTCCGAACTGTCAGCTCGACTTCTGGAGGTCTGTTGACGACGTTAAGGCAAAGGCGGAATGCGAATATTGCGGCCACCTGTTTCACATTGGGCCTCAATTGCGCGACAGAGATTGGGCATATAGGCGTTCAGGGCTTTTCGGTCGAAATGACAATCAGGAAGGGTCTATCTCAGTTGTACTTACTCTTCAACAATTGGCGAATGTACTCGATCATCCCCCGCCTCTGATGGGAACGGCAATGTCGATGGAAGCAAACGGTGCCGACATAAGGAGGTGTGAAACCGATTTTGTATTTCTGTCATCGCGAGGTCGAGATCATCGATTGCAACTGGCTATCGGCGAGTGCAAAACTAGGAAAGAAATTACAGAAGATGATGTTCAAAATCTCCTCCGTGTAGCAAAAGCGTTTCCCACTGACCGCTTCGACGTGTTTATCGTTTTTGCAAAGCTCGCGGAATTCAGCGAGGAAGAATTGCAACTGATATCCGCTGCCAACGAGGAGCACATGCGACGGGTCATCATTTTAACCCATCGAGAACTCGAGCCTTGGTTCATTTATGAACGCACCGCTCAGCAGTTTGAGATAGATAAAATAGTCGTCGATTTCGAGGGCATGGCGAATGTGACGGATGAAGTCTTTTTCGAAAGCAAGGAACAAAAACCGGAAAAGGGTAATGAGCAAGCGGATAGTCACTAAGACGTCGAAGGCGTGAGGATCCTGGATGAACGACTGCTTTCAGGGGCAGCGATAGAGACAGTGAATGTCTGAAAACTTGTCGGTATCTGTCTTTACAACGTTTGAAAATCTCTGTTCCCTCCGACCTTGACACTTCATCAATGTTCATGTATTGTTCCAACGCTCTTTGATATTGTCAGTATCGCTCAGTCGCAGAAATTCTGTAGCAGGACTTCATTTACCCAATGCTGACAAGTTTACACATTTGCGTTCGTCATGGTAAACTTCGGGGGTGTCCTGACAGCGCCTAGAACCCGTTCAGGTGAGACCGTTTACCTACGGTCGCCTTTGGCTTCGACAGGCTCAGGTGAGACTTTAGCGTGACCTTTCACGCAATATCGCGGATTTCAGCGAATGGCTCGCCCCTGCTTACCCTGCCCCGCTACCATATAACGCCTCGGCACGCTTCACAAAAGCATCGGTCATTTTGCGCAGCGCAGTGTTAAAATACTGGCCGGCAAGCGCCTCGAATATCCGGTTGGAAAACGCGAAATCGACGGTGAAATCGACGATGCAGCCGCCTTCGGTTTCTTCAAACAGCCACTGATTGTGCAGATGCCGCATCGGGCCATCGAGATATTCCACAACGACTTTTGACTTTGGTGTTTTCAATACACGCGAGCTGAATGTTTCTTTCAGCGATTTAAAGCCAACCACCAGATCAGCCATCATTTCGTTTTCGCTGTCTGACCGAATCCTTACCTTGGCAACCCAGGGCAGAAACTCTGCATAGCGGCTAACATCGACCACCAGATCGTACATCTGTTCTGCACTAAACGGCAGTTCTTTACGTTCATGATGATGCGGCACTGTAATCGCCCCCGATTTTGCCTAAACCGCTTTTGCGAGTTGCGCCTCGCGCGCGGCCTTCATTTTGGCGAAGTCGTCTCCAGCATGATAGCTTGATCGCGTTAGCGGCGTTGCGGCAACGAGCAAAAATCCTTTTGCGCGCGCAATCGCGGCATAGGCATCAAATGCTGATGGCGTGACGAACTCCATGACCTTGGTATGCTTTGGCGTTGGTTGCAGATATTGGCCCATGGTCAGGAAGTCGATATCCGCGCTGCGCATGTCATCCATCACCTGATGCACCTCCATGCGTTCCTCGCCAAGGCCAAGCATTACGCCCGATTTGGTAAAGATCGACGGATCATGCCGCTTCACCGATTCCAGCAAGCGCAGCGAAGCATAATAGCGCGCGCCGGGCCGGATCGTGGGATAAAGCCGCGGCACTGTTTCCAGATTGTGATTATAGACATCGGGCCGCGCCGCGATAATCGCCTCAATCGCGCTTTCGGCTTTGTTGCGGAAATCGGGTGTCAGGATTTCGATCGTCGTATTCGGTGTGTTGCGGCGCAGCGCCTCGATAACCTTAACAAACTGGCTGGCGCCGCCATCGGGCAAGTCATCGCGGTCAACCGAGGTGATAACGATATGCTCAAGCCCCATTTTGGCGGCGGCAATCGCGGTATGCTCTGGCTCCAACGGATCGACAGCGCGCGGCATGCCGGTCTTTACATTGCAAAAGGCACAGGCGCGCGTGCACACATCGCCAAGGATCATGACGGTCGCGTGCTTTTTAGTCCAGCATTCGCCGATGTTGGGGCAAGCCGCTTCTTCGCACACTGTGTTCAGTTTCAGATCACGCATCAATTTGCGGGTTTCATTAAAACCGGCGCTGGTTGGTGCCTTCACCCGTATCCAGTCAGGTTTGCGTTCACGTGGTTCGCGCGGATGAGGAATTGGCTTGTTCATAACTGCGCAGATAGCGATGCTATCATGCCTTGCCAACCATTTCCCGGCGGAATAGGGCTCTTATACGAAAAGGAGCGATTATGATCGTCGATACGCTGACCTCTCCCATAATCCTTTTTTTCGTATTGGGCATTTTTGCGGCCCTTATTCGATCAGATCTCGCAATTCCCGAAGCCTTTGCAAAAGCCATGTCCATTTATCTGATGGCTGCAATCGGAATAAAGGGTGGAATAGAGGTCGCGGAATCGGGCTTTACCGCGGAACTTGCGGCAGCAGCGCTGGCGGGGCTGTTGCTAAGTTTTACGCTACCCTTGCTCGCCTTTGGACTTTTGACGCGCTTTGGCAAACTAAGCCGCGTTGATGCGGGCGCAGTCGCTGCACATTATGGCTCGGTTAGCGTTGTCACTTTTGTGACCGCCAAAGAAATGCTGACAGGTCAGGGATTGTCCCCAGCTGGCTATATGGTTGCGGTGTTGGCGATTATGGAAACGCCCGCGATCATCACGGGTCTATGGCTGGCGCGCAAAGGTCAGCCATCGTCAGAGAACGGTGGCATTTTGCATGAAGTGTTCGCAAACGCCTCGGTTGTGCTTCTGGTTGGCGCATTTGTGATTGGAATGATTGCTGGCAAAGACGGATTTGAACCCGTTAAGCCGCTTTTCGATACCGGGTTTCGCGGTGTGCTGTGCCTGTTTTTGCTGGATATGGGCTTAATTGCAGCAAGGCGTTTGATCCAATCCAAAAAACTCAATGCACGGCTTATTAGCCTCGCGATTTTGCTTCCCCTGATCAATGGCACAATTGGTGTAATGGTTGGGACATTTGTGGGGATGGATATAGCATCGGCTGCGGCACTTGGAATTTTGGCGGCAAGCGCATCATATATCGCTGTACCTGCAGCGATGCGAATGGCTTTACCAGAGGCCGATCCTGGAATTTACCTATCAATGTCTTTAGGGATAACATTTCCCTTTAACATCATCATAGGCATCACGTTGTTTTCGCAGTTAGCGAATTTGGTGGGATAAGAATATGATGGAAACTGTAACCCGCAAACGCATAGAAATTCTGGTCGACACCCCGTTGGTGCCCCGCCTTCTTAAACATGCGCGTGATGTGGATATTTCAGGCTGGAGCTTGATACATATCGACGCAGGCGGCGGTCGGGATGGTGAGTGGCAGCACGACGATGTGACCGGTGCTGCAGCAAAAACGATTATATTGATGATTGCCAGCAAAGAAAAAGCGGATGCCTTAACCGAGTCAATCGCCCCGTTTTTGGATAGTTTTCGCCTGTTGCTGACGATAAGCGATGTGCAAGTTGTTCGCGGGGAGCGGTTTTAGTGCCAGAATTTGCAGTGCTTGTGGACGGATATCGAAGGTTCCGAAAACACGAATATGTCCAGCAAAAAGCGCGTTTTGATCAGCTGGCAAATGAGGGGCAAGCGCCGCCGATCATGATCATTTCCTGCTGCGATAGCCGGGTTGATCCTGCAACTATTTTTGACACCGTGCCGGGACAGGTTTTTGCACTGCGTAATGTCGCAAACCTTGTCCCTCCATATGAAACAGGTGGCGGCCTGCACGGTGTTTCCGCAGCGATCGAATTTGGCGTCCTTGGTCTCGGCGTTAAACATATCGTTATATTGGGGCACGCTCAATGTGGCGGGATCAAAGCTGCATTAGGCGGTGGCGATTTGGGTGTACCGGGTCGCAGCTTTGTCGATGATTGGGTCGATATAATCCGCGATGCGCGTGATGAGGTAGTCGCTTGCTCACATGCCGATCCGCAGCGCGTGCTAGAGCTTGAGGCGATCCGCGTCTCACTCAAAAATCTGCGCAGCTTCCCCTTTATTGCGGAATTGGAACAGGCGGGTGAACTGAAACTGCACGGCGCATTTTTTGGTATAGCCGATGGCGACCTGCATGTTTTGAATGAAGCAAATGACCAGTTTGATAGTACCGAATGAAGATGACTAACGACAGTCCCCAGTTTTACAACAGTCTTGAGCTGAGCCTGTATGAAGCAAAGCGCGTTATCGAAGCCGGTGCAAAGGATCGGCAAAAGTCGGCGCATAACCCAGTTATTGGCACCATAGACGCCAGCGGCGCACCATCACAGCGCGTTATGATCCTACGTGAAGTTGATTGGACAAATCGAACTCTACGCTTTCATACCGATGCAAGGTCAGTCAAAATTGGCGAAGCTAACGATGCGGCAAGTTCAGTTCTGTTCTATGAACCCAATGACAAGGTGCAGCTGCGACTTGGCGGCATTGTAAAGGCCCATCGGGCAGGGCCGCTGGTTGACGCCGCGTGGGAACAGTCAACGCTATTTGCACGCCGTTGTTATATGACTGAACAAGCCCCTGGTTCCGTCGTCGACAACCCAGTTTCCGGCTTGCCGCACTGGATCGAAGGCAAGCAACCAACAGCGGAGGATATCGAACCGAATCGTCAGAATTTTGCCATATTGCTCGTTGAATTCACTCGCATCGAGTGGCTCTATTTGGCCAATGCTGGTCATCGACGTGCGCAATGGATATGGAATTCAGATGTCAAAACTTGGGATGGCTCTTGGCTAATCCCCTAATGACTGCACCTGAATATATATAGAGTTACAGCCAGACATATACGCATCGATCATCAATTTATGGCGCTCTGCAGCAACAGCAAGGTTGGGTTCTCGGCGACTTTCCATATTCACATAGCGAAGCCCGTGCGACGATAGTTCTACATAGTTAGAAAATGATCCATCACTGGCTTTCACCTTTTCATGCCACACATTGACACCACGTTGGACCATTGCTGTTCGGCATTGGACGTCGTTAGGGCGAAGCGTAGTAGACCGGTAAGGCATGATAGCGTAGCTGTCATAATCCTGCAGCAGGTCTGGTTGATTTGCGCCAAAATAGCCGTCTGTTCGAGGGCGGTTGATGCCTTTGGCAGCACTGGCGGGATCAAGAATTGTGATATTGCCCCTGCCCGGACCAAAGCCCGGGGAGTTGGTATGGAGCGCAATGATCGGCTGTCCAGCCTCCAACATATCTATATGCGCCTTACTAAACAGCGGCGTGCTTTCAGAAAAATTCCGGTTGGGATCACAACGTGTAACTATTGCGGCGCGCCCACCGCATGTGCCGCGTCCTTTCTGATAGCGTTCGCTGTAAGGGCCAGAATTGACCGCGATGACAGTGCCGCCATAGGTTTTAACCGCCGCCATAGCCGCTTCAAAAGCCGCATTTTCGTCATCATGGGGCACGGCCCATAATGGTCCGATCGGCTTTTCGGAATTTGCAAAGCGGATCAGATGCCAATCGAAACCATTTTCGGAAAAGCGGACTTCCTGAACGGTAATGCCCTCAAGATAAGCCGCATCGCCAGCATAGCGTGCCAGATCATCATCCTGCAGCTTTGCCAAATCCGCCTGCTGCCAAACCACAACGGCCTTTGATGGCTCTTGCGCCAGCGCCGCCGATCCCACAGCAAGTGCGCAGGCCCAGACGACCAGCGCTCTCATGCTATTTCTTCGCTGCCTTTTTGGCTGGGGCTTTCTTCTTAACAGCCGCCTTTTTTGCTGGAGCCTTACGCTTAGCCTTGCCTTTTGCCGGGCCTTTGGCTGCACGCTCGTC
>JAAFIB010000055.1 GCA_013297725.1 Sphingomonadales bacterium | reverse complement strand
GCAGAAGCCGATTTCGTTGCGGATTTGTGCAAGGCATTGAACATCCCGCATATAATTTTGCGACCGTCAGAACCCATAACCGGCAATCTGCAGTCAGAGGCGCGTGCTGTGCGTTATGCCTTATTGCACAGCCACGCAGATGCGATTGGCTGTGACTTTATCGCAACCGCGCATCACGCCGATGATCAACTTGAAACGGTGCTGATGCGCATTGCAAGGGGCGGCGGTGTGGACGGGTTGGCGGCGGTACGCCAAAAACAAGGGCGCATAATCCGGCCAATGCTTAAGTTCGCTAAATCCGAATTGGAGGAAATCTGCACGCGATCAAGCATTACCCCTGTTCGTGATCCCAGCAATTCCGACGACAGCTTTGATCGCGTCGCGATGCGGCAATGGCTCGATTCCGCGCCCCATCCATTCGATCCGCATCGTGCTGTGCGCACCGCGACCGCTTTTGCCGATGCATCAGAGGCGTTGGAATGGATGACAGACGCAGTGTTTGAAACGCATGTGTCGCGCCGTGACGGCGGCTTTGTGCTTGACGCAACAAGCCTGCCCCGCGAAATTCAGCGCCGGTTATTGCTGCGCATCCTGGACCTGATCCAGCAGGGATATGTGCCGCGCGGAGAGGCTTCAGAGAAAGCGCTCGATACGCTGGCCAATGGCGATCAACAGATGCTAGGTGATGTCCTGTGCAAAGGCGGGGATTTGTGGGATTTTCGGCCTGCCCCGCAAAGGCAGCAATAAGGCAGAAAAACTTGCGCCAGACATTGTGTTTCGGCGATTCCGTCTTACATGGATTATCAGACGTTAACCCCCAGCGGATAGAGCAACGAAGATGAACGACGAAGACGAACCAAAAGGCAATAATCTGGCCCGTAATATCATGATCTGGACAGGGATTATGGTCGCGTTGCTATTAGTCGTATCGATCTTTAGCGGGACCGGTACTGATACCTCAAAGGGCATCAGCTATTCGAGCTTTCGTGAGAAAATCGCTGCAGGTGAAGTAAAGTCGGTTGTGATTGCATCGGACAAGATCACCGGCCAACTTTCATCAGGCGAAACATTTGCTACGGTGCCTGTGCCAAGCGACAAAGACCTTGTCACATTGCTCGAAGAAAAGGGCGTAGATTACACGGCAAAGGCTGCGGAACAGCCCAGCCTGTTGATGTATTTCCTGTTCAACGCACTGCCGTTCTTGCTCATCCTTGGCATCGCATTCTTCGTGCTGCGCCAAATGCAAAAGGGTGGCGGATCGGGTGCGATGGGCTTTGGCAAATCCAAAGCAAAGCTGCTGACCGAAAAGCATGGTCGCGTCACGTTTGACGATGTTGCCGGTATCGACGAAGCGCGCGAGGAGCTGCAGGAAATTGTCGAATTCCTGAAAGACCCGAACAAGTTCAGCCGTCTTGGCGGCAAAATCCCCAAAGGTGCGCTGCTCGTTGGTTCGCCGGGAACAGGTAAGACTTTGCTTGCCCGCGCTATCGCTGGTGAAGCGGGCGTTCCGTTTTTCTCCATCTCTGGTTCTGATTTCGTCGAAATGTTTGTTGGCGTCGGTGCAAGCCGCGTACGCGATATGTTTGAACAGGCGAAAAAGAATGCGCCTTGCATTGTTTTCATCGACGAAATCGACGCCGTTGGACGCAGCCGCGGCGCAGGCCTTGGCAATCAGAATGATGAACGCGAACAGACGCTAAACCAGTTGCTTGTCGAAATGGACGGATTTGAGGCCAATGAAGGCGTCATCATCGTTGCCGCAACCAACCGCCCCGATGTGCTTGACCCTGCGTTGCTACGTCCGGGCCGGTTTGATCGTCAGGTTGTTGTGCCGCGCCCCGATATCGAGGGCCGCGTCAAAATCCTTGAAGTGCACATGAAAAAAGTGCCGCTGGCCCCCGATGTTGATACGCGCACGATTGCACGGGGAACACCGGGCTTTTCAGGGGCCGATCTTGCCAACCTGGTCAACGAGGCGGCTTTGCTTGCCGCGCGCCGCGCCAAACGGCTGGTCGCGATGCAAGAGTTTGAAGACGCAAAAGACAAGGTCATGATGGGCACCGAACGCCGGTCAATGGTGATGACCGAAGACGAAAAGAAGATGACCGCCTATCATGAGGCTGGCCACGCCATTGTGGCTGTTCATGAGCCTGCATCTGACCCAATCCACAAGGCCACAATCATTCCGCGCGGCCGTGCGCTGGGTATGGTCATGCGCCTGCCAGAACGCGATAACTATAGCTATCACCGTGACAAGATGCACGCCAACCTTGCGGTCAGCATGGGCGGCCGTGTGGCCGAGGAACTTGTGTTCGGGCATGACAAAGTGTCATCGGGCGCATCAAGCGATATCCAATATGCCACCAGCCTTGCCCGCGACATGGTAACGCAATGGGGCATGTCAGAGACAATGGGTCCGCTGCAATATGAAGAAAAGCAAGAGGGCTATCTTGGCTATGGCGGCACCCAGCGCGCGGCTATGTCCGATGAAACGGCAAAGAAAATCGATGCCGAAATCCGTAAGCTGGTTGAGGGCGGCCATAGCAAAGCAACAGCATTGCTGAAAAAACACCGCAAGCAGCTTAACTTGCTGGCCGAAGCTTTGTTGGAATTTGAAACCCTGTCGGGCGAAGAAATCACACATTTGCTGGCGACCGGAAAGTTTGAACGCGATGCTTCAAAATCGCTACAGCCGGCGCATGTTCCGATTGTTGGCACAGCCATTCCTAAGGCAGGACGCGGTAAGCGCACCGGTCTGGGCGATGCAAAGCCGCAAGGCGCTTAAAGTCTCCATCGCCCGGCATGCCCATTTATTGCGATGAATCAGGGGGTGTTGGGCGCGGGGTGATGACATTGGCGGCAGTCGATATTGCTGCCGACCAAGCCGATGCATTGGTAAGCCGCTTTCGTGAAGCTACAGGCTATGTTGGCGAGCTAAAAGGCAGCCGCATAGACCTTGATCGGCGCGGTTTGTTTTTCGATCTATTCGCAAGTTCGGTTGCCAATGCCACAATCGGCATCGCCATTTCTGCATTGAAACCTGATCACAACGCTGACCGCGGCGACCACGATATTGCAACCTATGCTGCGTTGCTCGACGATGTTGTCGGCGCAATGTTGTCGGGTGTGGTCTCTTGCGAAAGCGTGATTATCGACGATGGTCGCTATGGCCCGGAAACTTTATCCAAAGTCCGTGACGATATCGGGCGGCTCGTTGGCCCATGCGGCACTGCGCAGCTGGAACTTAGCCACCGGCTTGCTGGCCTGCAGATCGCCGATGTGATCGCCAACAGTTTCTTTAACCGTGCATTGGTGAATGACCGTCAGGGCCGCATGGCTGCGGTTGTCGCCCCCCTGTTAGAAAGCGGGCAGATAAAAATGCGTATTCTATCCGGTGACGCCCAAAGTGATGATCAGCACCGCGAATAAGGTTAGTGCAGTTAGGGCAAAAATCGATAGCACACACATGCGCCAGAAAGCACCAAACCGCGATGTCTCATAAGCGTGATGGATTTGGCGATACATGTGGATGGGCGGGGCGAATGCGAGCGCGAGCCCGCCGATAACCTCTGTTGCGGGAAAACGAATAAGGACTGCGCTGACGACGGTCAGCAACATCATAAAGGTTAGCGAATAGGTTACAAACACCGCGTGATCGAACATCTTAAAGCGGCGACGCCAAAAAAATAGCAACCAGACAAATGGTACGGAAATGGGAATCAGCGCCCAGCTAAACTTATAGGCACTGGATTGCATTTTATAAAAAAGTAGCTGGGGGTTTTTGGCAGCGCGTTTTGCCGCTTCATTCAATGCCGCCCCACCAGGAATATCAACATCGGTAAAGGTCCATTCACCCTCGTCCGACGTTTTGCCATTTTTCAACGCCTTGGCCGCATTATCCATGGCCTTTAACGCGAGGCGATCACCCTCAAGCTCGTTTTGAATCTCATCAACCGGCTTTCCGGCTTTTTCTGCAGCTTTGAGGTCGCTTTCAAGACGTGCGATTTGTGTCGATAGATTGCTACGCTCCAGCTCCATCTTACGCCCCGCGATATCGGTGCGGCGCAGCTCTTTTCCTCGATCTTCTTCAAGCGATTTCAAATCGCGTTGATGCCGGGAAATCTCACCATCCATCCATTCATAGCCCGAACGGTTTTCGGCAATCGCTTCCTTTTTATCAGCCTCCAGTTTCGCAATATCCTTTAATATGCGTTTTTGGTCAGCTTCATATTGGGCCTTTGCATCATCCTCATTAACAATCGCATTTATGGCATCACCGCTTGGCATCACCGAGTTAAACACGGCAAAAGTCAGGAATACGGTGAACAGGAACAGCGCCAGCGGCGATACAAACTTCGCCCGCTCACCATGAATATAGCGCCGCGTTAGCTCGCCGGGGTTCCAAAATAGCAACGGAACGGTGCGCCAGATTTTGCCATCAAAGTGCAACACGCTGTGCACGAAATCATGGCCGAAAGCTTGGAGTGTGCGGTGAACCTTGGCCTTTTGCCCGCAGGTGTGGCAGTGCGCGCCAACCATCGGCGTCCCGCAATTCAGGCAATTGCTTCCTGCGTCGCTTGCAACGCTGCCACCTGCATTCGGTTCAACCGCAGACGCAACAAGCGCCCCAGTTGCAATGTCTGCTACGCCATCAAAATCCCCGCTCATCCCTGTGATGTAACAAGCAGTTGCAGATTTGCCAAAAGAAAAGGCCCGGAGTTACCCGGGCCTATAATTCTTTCAAAGATGAGCAGGATTACCGGTCGTAATCGCGAGCAACCCCGGCACCACGCGCAGGAGCAGCAGCGGTAAGGCGCAGCGCCTCTGCCGAACGTGCCAGCGAACCGATTTCATCCACAGCTTCGTCTTCATCAACTTGCATTTTCTGCAGCGACTGGACCAAACCTTCTTGCAGATGATCGGGACGAACAGTTTCCTCGGCGATTTCACGCAGAGCAACAACCGGGTTTTTATCGCGGTCGCGGTCGATGGTCAGCTCTGCTCCACCCGATATTTCACGGGCACGCTCGGCAGCAACCAAAACCAGATCAAACCGGTTAGGGATTTTGTCGATGCAATCTTCAACGGTAACGCGCGCCATGTCGGCTCCTGAATCACTTGGAATGTTTGGAAAGTTGAAGGTCGCTAATATGACGCGCTCTGATTGTCAATGAAAAGCGCGCAGTTGCGCGGTGACGATGGCTACTCTACCTACACCATATGGCGAAACCAGATAGCAGCGTAACGTTTCCCGGGATTGTATTTGAAGTCGGTGAACATCGCCTGCATCTTGTGCACGCACCAGAGGATCGATTGGCATCCGTCATACAGCTGATTGATTGTGCAAAAACCTCGCTACGTATGTTCAGCTATATGTTTGGATTTGACCAGACGGGCCAAGAGGTGCTCGCTGCACTGACCGCAGCAGCATTACGTGGCGTGCAAGTGCAGCTGATCATCGATAGCTTTGGTTCTGGCGACAATAAGGACAGTTTTTTCCATCCGCTGGTTGCGGCGGGCGGGCAATATCACTGTTTCAGCTCGCGCAAAGGCCTTGGCTATTTTGTGCGGAACCACCAAAAAATCCTGATCGCGGATCAAAGCCACGCACTAGTAGGCGGCTTTAACATCACCGACTATTATTTCGGGCGTAAAGGCGATCAGAGCTGGGAGGATCTGGGTGTTGTCGTCTCTGGCCCTGAAGTCGCGCATCTGGTTGAATATTTCGACGAGCTAGACCGGCTATCCGAAGGCGGGCGGATTAAATTTCGCCAATTGCGGCAACTGACCCGCAGCTGGCAGCCCGGCAACGGCACGGTACGATGGCTGTTAGGCGGGCCAACCAATAGAATTTCGCCGCTTGGCTTGACGCTTAAACGGGCATTAGAAAAGGCTAAGCGGCTCGACGTTGTGGCAGCGTATTTTTCCCCATCGCAGACCATATTGCGGCGCATCGCTCGCGTCACTAAACGCGATAATGGCTCCCGGCTTATCATGGCAGGGAAGACGGATAATGGCGCCACGATCAGCGCAGCCCGCTCGCTCTATCGCTATCTGTTAAGGCGCAAGGCGCAGATTTATGAATTTCAGACGCGCCCATTGCATATGAAATTGTTTGTGATTGACGATGCAACCTATATCGGTTCCGCAAATCTCGACGTGCGCAGCTTGTTTATCAATATGGAAATCATGGTGCGCATTGAGGATTCCGGTTTTGCGGCCCATGTCCACACGCTGATCAATGGACTTGTCGCTCAATCTGAGGAACAAACCCGCATATTGTTATCCCAGCGCGATAGCTGGTGGAGCCGCTTCAAATCAGGCTTTGCTTATTTTCTGGTGAACTCCGTCGATTATAGCATTGGCCGGCGGATAAAGTTTGGACTGCTCAGGAATGAATAATCAGCTTTTCCAGCCCCAGAACAGGTAACAGGGCAGGACGTTCCACAGCTCAAAACCATTATCGATCCGTTTAAAATGCGGCTCCATAAAATCACGGGCGCGGGCGCGGAATTGATACACAAGGAACGCGCCACCGGGACGGATTGCCTTTGCGGTTTCGTCTGCAATCTTTGGACCCAAATCACCCGGGAGTGTCGAAAACGGCAAGCCAGACAAAACATAGTCCGCATGTTCAAAACCGAATTCGCGGATGATATCGTTCACGTCAGCAGCAGAGCCATGCACCGCAATAAAGCGGCTATCACGGAAATGCTTGTTCAGAAATTCGATGAAATCAGGGTTAGTATCAATGACCAGCAAAGTTGCATCTTTGCGCATCCGATCCAGAACGGGCTGACAAAATGTGCCAACGCCGGGACCATATTCGACGAACAATTTGCATTCGTCCCACTTAACAGGGGCCAGCATTTTGTTGATCGTCAGGCGTGACGACGGAATAATCGACCCCACCATCACCGGGTGTTTCAAAAAGCCTTTGAAAAAGACACCCCATGGACCAAAAAACCGTTTTACGTCGTGCTTTATCCGGTCAAGCCGGGCACCAATGGCCATGGAATTATCGGTCATCAATCTGCCTTATATTTGTAGCGGATAAGTCATCGTTCTCGCAAATGCTGCCATTTGATGCAACTGCATTAAGCAAAAAAGTTATAGCTATGCCAACCGGGCGGGGTTGCCCTTTCCCATGACTGGTCACTACAGCTAACATCATGACAATGTATGCGCCCGGAACAATTGCCGTAATCTTTGTGGCGCAGCGAAGCTTGGATGATGATGCAGGATATTCCGCAGCAGCCGAAGAAATGGATGCGCTAGCCGCAATGCAGCCGGGCTACATCGGCATTGATTCTGTGCGCGGACCAGATGGTTTAGGCATTACCGTCAGCTATTGGACCGATGATACCGCCGCCAAAAACTGGCGCGACCATCCGCGCCACACGGCGATACGCGATCAAGGCCGCGGCATCTGGTACACCCGCTACGACCTACACGTGGCTGAGGTAACGCGAAGCTATGATTGGACAAAATCATGACCGGCGGAAAAGCTTCGGCAATCCCGTCGGACCGGGTCGCGATCCTGTTCATGGTGATGCTGGTATCTGCAGCAGGCAATACCGCGATGCAATCGGCACTGCCCGCGATCGCAAGTCAACTCGATATGCCCGATGTGTGGGTCAGCCTTGCCTTTAGTTGGTCGGCTTTATTGTGGGTTTTGACTGCCCCCAAATGGGCAAGGCTATCGGACAAGCGCGGGCGCAAAGCGTTGATGGCGGTTGGCATGGTTGGCTTTGTCTCGTCGATGGGTTTGTGCGGGCTGGTTTTATGGCTGGGGCTAAACGGGTTCATTGGGGTAGCTGCCACTTTTATAGTCTTTGCCCTGTTTCGCAGCCTTTACGGCGGGTTCGGGTCCGCGGCCCCGCCAGCTGTTCAGGCCTATATTGCCGCACGCACTGAACGAGCCGAACGGGCAAAGGCGCTATCATTGCTTGCATCGTCGTTCGGCCTTGGAACCGTTATCGGTCCAGCACTGGCCCATTTTCTGGTGTTCGAACCCTTTGGTCTTGCTGGGCCGTTGATCATATTTGCTGCGTTTGGATTACTGGTCCTGCTCGCGTTGAAACTTCGGCTGCCAAACGATACACCGCGTTTTGAGGCGCGGGGTATTGTCGCATCTTATCCCAACTCCGCATCGATGAATCAGCCTGCAACCGACGCCGCCGAGGCTGTGGACGATGCAAGCTCTGCTTTGCCGCAAGAAGAGGTGCGGTTGAACTGGGCAGAAGCGCGGCTGAAAAACTGGATGGTCGCCGGATTATTGGGCGGGCATGCTCAAGCGGTTTTGTTGGGCGTTGTCGGGTTTTTGATCCGTGACCGGCTGAACCTGCATGATCTGCCCAAAGAAGCCGTTGAGGCAACCGGCTCAGTTATGTTCGTCGGCGCAATGGCGACTTTGTTGGCGCAGTGGGGGCTGATTCCCATCCTGTCGATCTCGCCGCGCAATTCAGTTTTATGGGGATCGTTGCTGGCATTTCTGGGCGTCGCGATGGTCGGCATCAGCCATGATTTTTACGGGATAACTTTGGGCTTTGCGATCGCGTCGCTGGGTTTTGGACTATACCGCCCGGGCTTTACCGCCGGAGCTTCGCTGGCGGTCAAACGGCATGAACAAGGCGATGTTGCGGGCAAGATCGCGTCAGTCAACGGCGCGGCCTATATTTTTGCACCCGCAGTGGGCGTAGCACTCTTCAATTGGTGGGAGCCAGCGACCTTTATTATGATCGGTGCAGCTTTGCTGTTCCTCATCATCTGGGGCCGTAAAGCACTTAACGAAGCGCAATAACCTTTTCGGCGGGCTTTGCGTTATAGATGAAGCCGTGCAGCGGATAGGTTGTGCGGCCCATATCACCAATAGTTGCGTACCAGACTTTGACTGCGCTCCAATCACCAGAAGCTGACACGTCAAGGACGCGAGCACCGCGTTCGATGTGACCACGGCGACCGCCGATTAACGACCAATTGGCATGATCGACCAGCACTTCACGGTCAGATACAATTTTGCTGACCATTGCAACATGGCCCAATGGATTACCCTTGGTTGCTTTGAAGGTCATTACCGCGCCAACCTTTGGTTCGGTTCCGCGATCATATTTGCCAGCAGCTTGGCCCCACCATGTGTTGGCATTACCAAAAATCTGCACGCCGGATGCCTGACGTGCGTAAGGAACGCATTGCAGCGCGATAGCCTGCGCTGGAATAAGCAGCGCTAATGCGCCCAAAACGGCGATGAAATTTTTGCGAAACATGGATGCGACCCCAACCCTTTATCTTGTGCCATGCTGATGGCCAAGCCGGGGTTTTGCCACAACATCTTGTCGGCGACTCGCAGGGTTGCCAAGATGAACCGTTGTTCATTTTCGGCTCATCGCCGGTCAGCATCAACTCACCGGCGATGATGGATATCAGGCCTTTGCTTTCAACGAATCGGCAACGGCGATGCCGTGCCGTTCCAGCGCCTCGACAATCTTGCCCTCGCCTTCCAGTGCGCCCCAGAACATCGGGCCACCGCGATAGACGGGCCAGCCATAGCCATAGATCCAGACAACATCGATATCCGATGCCCGCTGGGCCTTGCCCTCTTCCAGAATTTTATAACCTTCATTGACCATGGGATAAAGCGTGCGTTCAATGATCTCCTGATCGCTGATATCGCGTTTTGGCAGGTTCGATGTGGCGCGGAATTTCTCGATGATCGCCAGTGCCTCGGGCGATTCTGTGCCAACGCGCTTGGCATCATAATCGTAAAAGCCTTTGCCGTTTTTCTGGCCAAAACGATCCGCTGCACACAATGCATCGCGGATGGTTTCGATCTTGGAAGGATCGCGGTGCCAGCCGATGTCGAGACCAGCCAGATCGCTCATCTGGAACGGCCCCATTGGCATGCCGAAATCAGTATGCACTTTGTCAATCTGTGCAGGCGTTGCGCCCTCCAATAGCAATTGCATCGCAGGCGCTTGGCGCGTGGACAGCATGCGGTTGCCGATAAAGCCATGGCATACGCCTGCGACAACGGCGACTTTGCCGATCCGTTTGCCGGTGGCCATCGCAGTTGAAAGCACATCGTCAGCAGTCTTTGCACCGCGCACAACCTCCAACAGCTTCATGACATTGGCGGGCGAAAAGAAATGCATGCCGACCACATCTTGTGGCCGCGATGTCGCCGCTGCGATTTCGTCAACATCCAGATAGCTGGTGTTCGACGCCAAAATCGCGCCGGGTTTGCAGATGGCGTCCAGCTTTCCGAACACCTCTTTCTTTACATCCATGCTTTCGTACACCGCCTCGATCACCAGATCGCAATCGGCCAGATCATCCAGCGATAGCGATGGCGTCAATGCGCCCATCATCGCCTCCACCTGCTCGGAGGTGAAGCGGCCTTTGGCGGCGGATGCTTCATAATTCTTGCGTATAACGCCAACGCCGCGGTCCAGATTTTCCTGCACCATTTCGACGATCGTTACAGGGATTCCCTTTGCCAGAAAGTTCATCGAAATCCCGCCGCCCATTGTGCCTGCGCCAATGACGCCAACTTTCTTGATCTCGCGCAACTGGATGTCCTTGGCCAGACCATCAATCTTTGCCGCTTGCCGTTCGGCAAAGAACATATGCCGCTGTGCCGCCGATTGGCTACCCATCATCAGCTTCATGAATTCTGTGCGCTCAAACGCCATACCCTCGTCAAAGGGCAATCGCGTCGCGGCCTCTACACAGGCCAAATTGGCATAAGGCGCGTCAAAGCCTTTCCATTTGCGGGCGTTTGCTGCCTTAATAGCCTCGATGCCGCTGGCGTCGCCCTTTACCGGAAGGTCGCGGGTGGCACGCGGCCCCTTGGCAATCATCTCGCGGGCAAAGGCGATCGCATCGGCGGCAAGGCTGTCTTCACCCGCTAACCTATCAACCAACCCCATTTCCAAAGCCTTGGCTGCTGGAACAGGATCGCCGCCAGCACACATTGCAGCCGCTGCCTCAACTCCCACAAGGCGCGGCAAACGCTGCGTTCCGCCAGCGCCCGGCAACAGGCCAAGCTTTACCTCTGGCACGCCCAATTTCGCCGACGGCTCTGCGATACGGTAATGGCAACATAATGTTGTTTCTAGCCCGCCACCCAATGCAGTGCCATGGATTGCCGCGATGATCGGCTTGCTGGACGTTTCCATCGCGTCCAGCGTATCGCCAAGCGCGGGTTCTTTCGGTGCTTGCGTGAATTCGGTGATATCGGCGCCAGCGATAAAGGTGCTGCCGTCGCAACGAATGACCACAGCCTTTACCGAAGCATCGCCCAACGCCTCTGCCACGCCGTCTTTCAACCCCTGGCGAACATGCCAGCTGAGCGCATTGACCGGTGGGTTGTTGACGATGATGACGAGAACATCGTCGTGGCGCTGTGTTGTTACAGATTGCATAGTCAGTCTCCAGAAAGTCAGGCGGCAAGCGCCGCATAAAGCATTGTCTTAATTTCGCGGCGCACAGGATATATGCTGGACGGCATCAATTGGGTCATGAAAATCATGATGATGTCCTCGACTGGATCAACGAAAAACGCCGTCGAGAACATCCCGCCCCAATAAAACTCACCAGCCGAACCCGGAACCAAAGTCGTGTGCGGCGTCATATTGACGGCAAAGCCAAGGCCAAAACCGATACCAGCATTGTCCGCCTCGCTGAATAGGCTCTGCGAGATTTCAGTCAGGTCTTTGCCGCCGGGTAGATGATTGGCGGTCATCAGCTCCAGCGTCTTTGGGCTGACGATCTGAACGCCATCCAACGCGCCACCGTTGAGCAACATCCGGCAAAATCTATGATAATCCGACAGGGTCGAACACAGTCCGCCGCCGCCCGATAGGAACGGCCCCGGCTTTGTCCAGCGACTGCTATCGCCATTGTCGAACATCACTTTTGTTTCACTGGGGTGGAAATGGAAGCAATCGGGGATGCGATCCGCTTTTTCGGTCGGCACAAAAAAGCTGGTATCGACCATACCCACCGGGCCGAACAGACGTTCCTGAAAAATCTGGTCCAGCGACTTGCCCTCGATCCGTTGGATCACCGCGCCAAGAACATCGGTGGAGACGGAATAGTTCCAATATGTACCCGGGTCGAATTGCAGCGGAATTTTGGCAAGCTCTGCGACCAATTCGTCAAGGCTGCGCTTGCCATGGAAATCGTCAAGTTTCAGTGCACGATAGGCCGCATCCATCGGATTGCGTTCTTGAAAACCATAGGTCAGCCCACTGGTGTGGCGCAGCAGGTCGATCATCTGCATCGGCCTTGCGCATGGGCGCGTGACGAATGGAACACTGCCGCCGCCCGACACGAACACGCCGATATCCTTAAACTCGGGCAAAAAGCTTGCGACCGAGTGCGACAAAGCGACTTTGCCTTCTTCAACCAATTGCATGAAGATGATCGAGGTAATCGGCTTTGTCATCGACGCGATACGGAAAATGGCATCGTCTTTCAGCTGCTGTCCGGGGCGAGCATCACCCTGAACCGACAGATGCGCAACCTCGTCCCCGCGCCCGATCAGCAACGCCGCATGCGGCAGCTTTCCACTATCCAGATATTTGGCCTTTATATACGCCGGAATGCGCTCCAGCCGGTCGGGAAGGAAGCCAAGCTCTGCGGGGTTTGTTGTTGTGATCATATAAAAGTCCGGACTCTAATGCGAAGTCTGCCCCAAAAGTTGGCGAGTAACGGGATGCGAACTGGTCAGGCCGCCGTCTACCGCAATCGCCTGCCCGTTGACATAGCTCGCTTGATCGCTGGCAAGGAACAACGCGACATTGGCAAGCTCTTCTGGCTGGCCTGCACGTTTTAGCGGGTTGAGCTGCCCGACCTTATGCATCACTTCTTTTTCGCGGGCATAATCGAATGTCGGTTTGGTCATGCCGGTTTCGGTTAGGCCAGGGCAGATTGCGTTGACGCGAACGCCGCTGCTGGTCAGCTGCTGCGCCGCCGTTTTTGCCAGATTGATCACGCCTGCCTTTGATGCCGAATAAGTCAGCGGCCCTGCGCCAGAGTTAAGGCCTGCAACGCTGGCGGTCAGCACAATCGATCCGCCGCGCCCTTGATCGACCATCGCTTTGCCTGCATGCTTCACCATCAAGGCCGGACCGATCAAGTTGACCCGGAATGTCTCTGCCATCGCGACGGGATCGATTTCAAAAATTGCGCCCATATCGCCAATGATCCCGGCATTGGCAAAGGCGATGTCGACGCCGCCATAGTTGGTGATTGCTGCGGCGACGAGACTCGCCACATCAGCCTCAACGCCAGCGTCGATTTGCAACGCGGTCACTGTCCCGCCTGCGGCCTCAACCATTTTCGCGGTTTCAAATACCGCATCGGTTTTATCACCGATAACCAGCTTTGCGCCTTCTGCTGCAAAGCGAACTGCCGATGCGCGGCCAATGCCCGAACCTGCGCCTGTGATGATTGCAACTTTACCGTTTAATTGCCCGCTCATACCACGACACCTCCATCAACTACGATTGTCTGACCGGTCATAAAACTCGACGCGTCGGATGCCAGAAACACTGCAGCTCCGGCAATTTCGCGCGGTTCACCAATACGCCCCATCGCGGCGCTCGACGTTGAATGTTTCAGGTTCTCCGGGTTCTCCCACAATGCCTTGGCGAAATCGGTTTTGACCAGACCCGGTGCAATCGAATTGATCCGCACATTGTCCATCCCATATTCGCGCGCCAGATTCTTCGTCATCTGAATATCGGCAGCTTTGGTAATCGCATAAGCGCCCAAAATCGGCGATCCGCGCAGACCGCCAATCGATGATACAATCACAATCGACCCCGATTTCCGCGCAATCATTTCAGGCGCGACCATCTGGATCAGCCAATGTTGCGACACGATGTTATGATCGAGCGTCTTACGAAACTGCTCATCCGTGATCGTTGCCATCGGCCCGTAGTGCGGGTTCGATGCCGCGTTGCAGACAAGGACGTCGACTTTGCCAAACGCCTTTCGGGTTTCATCGACCAGATTTTGCAGCGACTCTTTCGACGACAGGCTGGACGCAACCGCAATCGCTGCGCCCGGGTGCTTGGCGTTTATGCCAGCAGCGACCTCTTCGCACGGGCCGATATTGCGGCTGGAAATTGCAACTCTTGCACCATGATCAGCCATTTCCTCGGCAATGGCTTGCCCGATACCACGAGACGAGCCGGTAATAATGGCGACCTTGCCGGTCATATCGAATAAACTCATATTCACTCCTCCTTCCTCTCCCTTCAGGGGAGAGGATACGAAGACTTGGCAAATTTTGCCTAGTCGAAGTTGGCGAGGGGAATGAGGCCCCTCTCCCTGGCGCTAACGCGCCTGTCCCTCTCCCCTGTTGGAGACGGTGTTAAGCCCCCGCTATTTTGGCAAATTTCATCGCCGCCTCGGCCAAAGGCTGCACCCGTTCGGACATCGCTTTGGCGTGCGCCGAGCTGGCTGTGCCGTCGATCACGCGCTTTTTGATGCCTTGGATAATCCCTGCCAGACGGAAGAAGTTATAGGCAAAATACCAGTTGAGATCGGGGATGCCGTCGCGTCCCGTAGCTTTGCAATAATGCGCAACCACTTCGTCCAGTTCTGGAATGCCAAGCGCAGCACGGTCCAAATCCATCACACCAGAACGTCCGGCATTCTCCGTAACCCACGCCATGGCGACATAGGAAAAATCAGCCAGCGGATCGCCCAAGGTGGATAGCTCCCAATCGAGCACGGCCAAGCACTTGGTACCGTCGCGTTCGAAAATGGCATTGTCGATACGATAGTCGCCATGGACAACGCTGGTCCGTGTTTGCTCTGGCAATGTCGCAGGCAACCATTCGATCAGCCGCTCCATTTCGGGCATCACTTCGGTTTCCGATAAACGGTATTGCTTAGTCCAGCGATCAACCTGACGTCCGAAATAATTGCCGGGTTTGCCGTAATCTGACAGGCCCGCCACCTCTACATCGGTATTGTGCAATTGAGCGAGCACGTCGATCATCTCAAAGTAAACCGCGCGGCGTTCGGCCGGGTTACTATCCGGCATCGCACCGTTCCAGATCGTGCGGCCATCGACCATGCCCATGACATAGAACCAGCTGCCGATGATGCTGTCATCGGTGCACACGCCATACTGGCGGGCAACCGGAAAGCCGGTTTTGTACAGGCCAGCCTGCACTTTATATTCGCGATCCACCGCATGTGCAGAGGGCAGCAACTGGCCAAAGGGTTTGCGCCGCAGCACATAATTACCCGATGCAGCCTCAATCTTATACGTAGGATTGGACTGCCCGCCTTTGAACTTCGTCAGATGCAGCGGGCCTTTGAAACCCTCTACATTTGCCTGCATCCACTCGGTCAGCTTTGCTTCATCGAGCCTGTCTGCACCCTCGGGCTCGACAGTGCCGACAAAGGCTTCATCGGCATTGACGATTTCGGTCATTGGTCGAACACGATCACGCTACGCGCGCTATCGCCTTTCTTCATTTTCTCGAAACCGTCGTTGATGGCCTCCAGCGGAATGCGTTCGGCAATGATGCTATCCAGATCAAGCTGCCCGCGCATATAGAAATCGACCAGCCGCGGAATATCAACAGGAAAGCGATTGCCGCCCATGATGGCGCCTTGCAATTTCTTGCCCGAAAGCAAATCCATCGCCGACAGGCCAACGCTGTGTTGCAATGGCATCATGCCAAGGATCGTTGCCGTCCCGCCGCGCTTCAACGACTTGACCGCCAGCTCGCCCGATGCAGGTCGCCCGACAGCTTCAATAGCATGATCGACACCGCCTTTGGTCAACGCCAGCACTTGCGCCGCGGCATCATCGGCCAGCGCATCAACCACGTCAGTCGCACCCAGCTTTAGCGCCAGCGCACGTTTTTCAGGGATCGGGTCGCAAGCAATAATCCGACCAGCACCCGCAATCTTTGCCGCATTAATCGTCGCCAGCCCGACGCCGCCGCAGCCAATAACCGCAACAGTTTCACCAGGCGTCACTTTGCACGCGTTAAAGATTGTGCCCGCGCCAGTCGTGACTGCACAGCCAATGACGGAGGCCTGGGCCAGCGGCATTTCTGGGTCAATCCGCACGCAGGCATGTTCGTGCACCAACATCATTTCGGCATAGGCTGACAGATTCAGCATCTGCGCCACTGGCGAACCGTCAGGCCGCGACAGCCGTGGTTCCTCGCCCGACTTACGCCGTGTGTCGCCGCCAAGACAAAGCGACATACGCCCGGTCACGCAAAACTCACAATGGCCGCAGAATGCCGACAGACAAGTGACGACAGCGTCGCCAACCTTCACTGTGCGCACTTCGCTGCCCACAGCCTCAACGATACCAGCGGCTTCATGCCCGGGCACCGCTGGCAGTGCGTGCGGGTAAGTGCCTTCGATAAAGTGCAGGTCGCTGTGGCACAGGCCGCAGGCGGCGGTGCGGATCAACACCTCGTGCGCCTGTGGTTTAGAGATTGTCAGCTGCTCAATCTCTAGCGGTTGGCCCGGCTGGATTAAGACCGCTGCTTTCACCGCGTTGCCGCCATATCGCCAGAGGAAATTTCCCCGCCGCTGTTGGAGCCATGCTTACCAAACTCGATGCGCGCGATGGCACGGGCGTGAACTTCATCAGGACCATCCGCCAACCGCAACGTGCGCTGATGCGCGTAAGCCGACGCCAGACCAAAGTCGTTGGAAACGCCGCCACCGCCATGCGCCTGAATGGCATCGTCGATAATCTTTAGCGCCATGTTCGGTGCCTGAACCTTGATCATCGCGATTTCGCCAGCCGCAATCTTGTTGCCGACAGTATCCATCATGTGCGCTGCCTTTAGGCAGAGCAGACGCGTCATTTCGATGTCGATACGGGCGCGGGCGATACGCTCTTCCCACACACTATGTTCGGCGATCCGCTTGCCAAATGCTGTGCGCGACAACAGCCGCTTACACATCTTCTCCAGCGCCTCTTCGGCTGTTCCAATCGTGCGCATGCAGTGATGGATGCGGCCAGGTCCAAGGCGGCCCTGCGCAATCTCGAACCCGCGTCCTTCGCCCAGCAATACGTTTTCAACTGGCACGCGAACGTCTTTCAGTTCAACTTCCATATGGCCGTGCGGCGCATCGTCATAGCCAAAGACCGGCAGATGACGCAGCACCTTCACCCCTGGCGCATCAAGCGGCACAAGGATCTGGGACTGCTGCGAATGGCGTTTCGCCTCAGTATCGGTCTTGCCCATGACAATCGCGATCTTGCAACGCGGATCGCCCACGCCCGATGACCACCATTTGACACCGTTGATCACATATTCGTCGCCATCGCGAACCATACGTGTCTGGATATTGGTCGCGTCCGACGAAGCGACAGCAGGCTCCGTCATCAAAAACGCAGACCGGATTTCACCGTTCATCAACGGCAGCATCCAGCGCTGTTTTTGTTCTGCAGTGCCGTACCGCATGAACACTTCCATGTTTCCGGTGTCAGGTGCTGAACAGTTAAACACTTCGGATGCCCAACCGATGCGGCCCATTTCCTCGGCACACAAAGCATATTCCAGATTGGTCAGGCCCGGGCCGTCAAATTCCACACTGTCGTCAACATGCTTGTGGCTAGAATTTGGCGGCATAAACAGATTCCAGATACCCGCAGCTTTCGCCTTGGCCTTCATCTCCTCGACAATGGGAATGACTTTCCAGCGATCACCCTCTGCGTCCTGACGCAAATATTCGGGATGATTCGGACGCACATTCTGCTCGATAAAATCGCGCACGCGGTCGCGCCAATAGCTCTGCCGCTCGGTCAGGGTGAAATCCATGTGAGTCGTCCTTTTTAATCGTCCGGTTAAGTTTCAATAATCCATGCGGCGAAGTGCCGCCTGCTTCAATCATTATTTATGGTTTTTTGCCATTTGCCGCAGCTAACGCCAAAAGCCG
>JAAFIB010000054.1 GCA_013297725.1 Sphingomonadales bacterium | reverse complement strand
TTCGGTGCGGTTTTGCCGCGATACTCGGCCATGCGGGTGCGGACAGTTTCTTCATTATCGTCTGGCCGGCGCTTGAATTCGGTTGATCCGCATTTGTCACAGACGCCCTCAGCCACCGGCTGCTTAAACGTGTCATGATAGCCTTCGCCGCAGTGCGCACAGGTAAAGCGGCCAACGATCCGTTCAACCAGCGCATCTTCGTCCACTGCCAGTTCGATCACATGATCCAGAGTGCGGCCTCGTGAGGATAACAGCTCATCAAGCAGTTCCGCCTGAACAGCGGTGCGGGGATAGCCATCAAAGATCAGGCCTTTGTCAGCCGAAATGGCGTCCATATGTTCGCCAAGGATTTCTGCCATCAATTCATCGGGAAAGAACTTGCCCGACTTCATGATCTCATCGGCCATTTTGCCAACATCGGTTCCTGCTTTTACTGCGGCGCGCAATATGTCGCCGGTTGAAAGCTGAACCATGCCGAATTTTTCAACCAGCAGTGCCGCTTGCGTGCCTTTGCCAGCGCCCGGCGGACCGAGCAGGATGATATTGAGTGCTTTCCCCATAAAGCAAAACCTCCCTGTTTTTTTGGCCCGTTTTCCGACTTTGGCTTAACGCCCGCGATTGCCCTTTAGCTTCGCTTTTTTCAACAAGTCGCCGTATTGATGCGCCATCAAATGCCCCTGGATCTGCGCGATGGTATCGACCGTCACATTGACCAGAATCAGCAAGCTGGTGCCACCAATCACAAAGAACTGCTGCTGTCCGGTTAGCCCCATGACATAATCAGGCAGTAAGCAGACAAAGGCGATATAGGCGGCGCCAATCACGGTGATGCGCGTCAACACATAGTCGAGATAATCCTGCGTACTTTTACCCGGACGAATACCGGGAATGAAACCGCCCGCCTTTTTCAGGTTTTCCGCTGTCTCTTCGGGGTTGAACACAACCGCAGTGTAGAAAAAGCAAAAGAAGACGATACCAAGGCCGTACAGCAGCAGATAGATTGGCTGACCATGCTGTAGATATTGCAACAACTGGACGAACAGGTCGCCGCTGGCATTTTCGCCGACAGCCTTGTTGCCGCCCAATTGCGCGATCGTCGTTGGCAACAGCAGCAACGACGATGCAAAGATCGGCGGGATAACGCCTGCGGTGTTCAGCTTTAACGGCAAATGGCTACGGTCTGCCTGCATCATGCCGCGCTGTGTCGCACGCTTTGGATACTGGATCAGAACACGTCGCTGCGCTCGCTCGACATAGCAAATGAGCAAAGTCAGCCCTATAAACATCGCAACAAAGCCCAAAATGATCATTGGATTGATCGAGCCAGTGCGACCGCCTTCAAGCAATCCGGCAATCAGGCGCGGGATTTGCGCGACGATACCAGCCATAATGATCAGCGAAATACCGTTGCCGATACCACGCGATGTGATCTGTTCACCCAGCCACATCAGGAATAACGTGCCGCCGATAAGGCTGATCGTTGCAACAACACGGAACATCATGCCCGGTTCTACAACCGCGCGGATGCCGCTGCTTGCTGTTAACGATTCAAGCCCTGCTGCAAGGAAATATCCCTGCAAGGCGGTTAAGAAAACCGTGCCATACCGCGTATATTGGTTCAGTTTCTTACGCCCGCTTTCACCCTCTTTCTTGATGGCGGCAAGCGTTGGTGACAGCGATGCAGCAAGCTGCACAACAATCGATGCGGTAATATAGGGCATAACGCCCAAAGCAATCAGGCTCATCCGCTCGAGCGAACCGCCAGAGAAGGTGTTAAAGATATCAAGCACACCGCCCGCAGCGTTGTTTGCATACAGCGCAGCCTGCGCAACTGGATCGACACCCGGCAGTGGTACAAAGCTGAGCAAGCGAAAAACAATCAGCGCGCCGATTGTAAACCAGATGCGTTTTTTCAGATCATCGGCTTGACCGAATTTCGAAAAATTGATTCCCGATGCCATTTTGTCGGCTCTCGATGCCATGTGCTTACTTTCTTTTTATTCCCGATTGCGGCGCTAGCGTCTTGCGCCCCTGCAATCTACCCCGAATTAACATGCCCGCGTTGCGGTATCCCGAAACAACAAGCCCCGCAAAACCATATCGGGTTGCGGGGCTGTTTCGACAAGAGCGATATTACGCTTTTATCATTTTGCGTTTTTTGCGGCTTTCGCTGCGTCATTCGCTTTTTTGACAGTGCCTTTTTTCGCAGCAGCCTTTTCCTGTGGCGATTTCACCACCAGGATTTCGACTTTACCGCCAGCTTTTTCAATCGCTTCGACAGCACCCTTTGAGGCACCAGCAACCGATACGCTGATTTTCGAAGTCAGCTCGCCCTTGGCAAGAATGCGGACACCGTCTTGGCCACCGCGCGATAGGCCAGCGGCGCGCAATGCGGCTTGGTCAATCGTTGCTTTGGCATCGAGCTTTTTGGCGTCGATGAACTTCTGGATCATGCCCAGGTTCACGGCATCATAATCTTTGGAGAAGATGTTGTTAAAGCCGCGCTTTGGAATGCGCATGTGAAGGGGCATCTGGCCGCCTTCAAAGCCTTTAATGGCTACACCCGAACGGCTCTTTTGACCCTTTTGGCCACGACCTGCGGTCTTGCCTTTGCCCGAACCAATGCCGCGACCAACCCGCATTTTGCGGTGGCGTGCGCCTTCGTTATCTTTGATTTCATTCAGTTTCATGTCTTGCACTCGCTTTCGCTTTATTCGCGCTGATAGTTATTCAAGAGGGGACACCGAATACGGTGTCCCCCTTTGCGTATTTACCCGATCACCTCAACCATGTGGCGCACGGTACGGATCATGCCGCGCACTTCAGGGGTGTCTTCCAGTTCCGAAACGCGGTTCATCTTGTTCAGGCCAAGGCCTTTCAAAGTGGCGCGTTGCGATGCTGGACGGCGGATCGGCGAACCGGTCTGCTTGATCTTGATTTTAGCCATATCGATTACTCCGCAATAGCTTCGGCGTCGGCTTCGGCAGTTTTGCTGCCACCGCGACCCAAAAGGTCAGCGATTTTCTTGCCGCGACGTTGCGCTACCGACTTTGGCGATGTCTGGTCAGACAGTGCCGCGAAAGTAGCGCGGATCATGTTATAAGGGTTCGATGTGCCGATCGACTTGGTCACAACGTCTGCAACGCCAAGGCTTTCAAACACTGCGCGCATTGGACCACCAGCGATGATGCCGGTTCCAGCTGGTGCCGAACGGACATAGACATTGCCAGCGCCGAAACGACCGCTGCCATCATGATGCAGCGTGCGACCGTCTTTCAACGGAACGCGGATCATTGCCTTTTTCGCAGCAGCAGTGGCTTTGTTGATCGCCTCTGGCACTTCGCGCGCCTTACCGTGACCAAAACCAACGCGGCCTTGACCGTCGCCGACTACAACCAAAGCTGCAAAGCCGAAACGCTTACCGCCTTTAACGGTTTTCGAAACGCGGTTGATGTGGACAAGCTTTTCGATCGTGCCATCATCTTCTTTTTCTTCGCGAGGTTTACGGTCATTGCCGCGACCACGGCCGCCGCCTTCACCGCCACGTCCGCGACCACCACCGGCACCACGGCCACGACGGCCTTCACCTTCGGTTGCGCCTGCAGCGTCAACGACGACTTCGTCTGTTACTGTGTTTTCATCAGCCATCATCAGAACTCCAAGCCGCCTTCACGGGCAGCATCGGCCAGCGCTTTAACGCGACCATGAAACAAGAAACCACCGCGATCGAAAACAACGGCTTTAACGCCGGCTTTCTGTGCAGCTTCGGCAACGCGCTTGCCAACTTCGGCTGCGGCTGCGGCATTACCGCCGGTTTTCGACTTTACGCCTTTGTCATTGGTCGATGCCGAGGCGACAGTTACGCCCTTTGAATCGTCAATGATCTGGGCATACATGTGCTTACCAGTACGGTGCACCGAAAGACGCAGACGACCGGCAACCTGCGAACGCAGTTTCGACCGTACGCGCTGGCGGCGCTTTTCAAAAAGAGAGAGCTTTGCCATGGCTTATTTCTTCTTCCCTTCTTTGCGGAAGATATACTCGCCGCGGTACTTGATACCTTTGCCTTTATAAGGCTCTGGTTTTCTCCAGCGACGAATTTCGGCAGCAACCTGCCCTACCTTCTGCTTGTCGATGCCTGAAATTTCCACAGTCGTGTTATCAGGCGTCTTGATGTCGATACCAGCGGGGATCGCGAAATCCACGTCATGGCTGTAACCCAGCTGAAGCTTAAGGTTGCTGCCCTGAACATTGGCACGATAGCCAACACCGGTGATTTCCAAAACCTTAGTGAAGCCTTCGGTTACACCCGTAACCAAATTCTGCACCAATGTCCGCTGCATGCCCCAAAAAGCGCGTGCTTCGCGTGATTTGTTTGCTGGCTGAACAGATACGCCGTCGTCCTTGATCTCATAAGAGATAAGGTCGCTAAGTGGCATCGAAAGTTCACCCTTCGGTCCCTTCATGGACAGTGTGCCATCATTCATGCTGGCAGTTACGCCTGCAGGAATGGCCACCGGTTTTTTACCAATGCGGCTCATTAGAACACCTCCGCCAGGATTTCGCCGCCGACATTCTGTGCGCGCGCTTCAGCATCGGACAAGACACCGCGCGGCGTCGAGACGATGGTGATGCCCAGGCCGTTGCGGATTACAGGAAGCTCGGTGCTTCCCGAATAAACGCGGCGTCCAGGCTTTGATACGCGAGCGACATGCTGAATAGCAGGCTGGCCTTCAAAATATTTCAGCTCGATGCGCAGACCTTTATGGCCGCTCAGCTCTTCTTCGCTGTAACCGCGAATATAGCCTTCACGCTGCAACACATCAAGAACACGGGCACGCAGCTTTGAAGCAGGAGAGACAACGCTGTCCTTTTTTGCACGCTGGCCGTTACGGATGCGGGTGAGCATATCACCCAATGGATCGGTCAATGACATAGTCTATCCTTACCAGCTCGATTTGGTTACGCCGGGGATCAAGCCTTTATTGGCAAGATCGCGCAACTCGATACGGCAGAGCCGGAATTTGCGGTAATATGCACGGGGACGACCAGTTGTTTCGCAACGATTGCGAACGCGGGTCGGGTTTCCGTTGCGTGGGATTTCAGCCAGTTTCAGGCGTGCCATCAAACGCTCGGTTTCGTCTTTCGACTCATCCGCAGCAACAGCCTTTAACCGGGCGTATTGCCCTGCATACTTTTTCACGAGCTTCTTGCGACGCTCATTTTTGTTTATGGAACTCAGTTTCGCCATGACTTAAGTTCTCGTCCTTTCTTAAACGAAGACCAAAGGGACCAGAAGCTGCGCTTACGCTGCTTCTTGTTCCTCAGTTTGTTCTTGCGGGAAGGGGAAGCCGAACTGACGAAGAAGCTCACGAGCTTCATCATCGGTATTAGCACTGGTGGTTACGATCACATCCATACCGCGAACGGTATCGATCTGGTCGTAGCTAATTTCTGGAAAGATGATCTGCTCTTTCAGACCCATGGCAAAGTTACCACGACCATCAAAGCTTTTCGGGTTCAGTCCACGGAAATCGCGAATACGCGGCATTGCGATTGTTACCAGACGGTCGAGAAATTCGTACATCTGGGCACCGCGCAGCGTAACCTTCACGCCAATCGGCATGCCTTCACGCAGCTTAAAGCCAGCAATCGACTTTTTCGCTTTGGTGACAACAGGCTTTTGACCAGCGATCAATTCCATTTCGGCCAGAGCAACCTGAACCTTTTTCTTGTCCTGCGATCCTTCGCCCACACCCATGTTGAGCGTGATCTTCTCGATCTTTGGAACTGCAAAGCGATTTGTATACGCGAACTTTTCAGTCAACGCCTTGACGATCATATCGTCATAACGCTGTTTCATGCGCGGTGTGTATTTTTGATCAGCCATCTAGCTTCTCCCCGGTCTTGGCAGCCACACGGACTTTCTTGCCGTCCTTGCCGGTTTCAATGCGAACGCGGGTCGGCTTGCCGTCTTTGCCAGCAATCGCAACATTCGAGATATGCAGCGGAGCTTCGAATGGCTTTTTGCCACCCTGAGGATCCGCTTGCGTTGGTTTTGCGTGGCGAACGCGGACATTCACGCCCGATACGACGACTTTTTCAGCCTTCGGATCGACGCGGGTGACTTCACCAGTCTTGCCCTTGTCTTTGCCAGCGAGCACAACAACTGTGTCGCCTTTTTTGATTTTTGCCATTGCCATCTTACAAAACCTCCGGCGCCAGGCTGATGATCTTCATGTGGTTTTTCGCACGAAGTTCACGGCATACTGGGCCAAAAATACGAGTACCGATTGGCTCTTTGTTGTTACCGATCAACACCGCTGCATTGGTGTCAAAACGGATAACCGAACCATCAGCACGGCGGATATCTTTACGGGTGCGAACGATAACGGCTTTGTGCACGTCACCCTTCTTCACTTTACCGCGCGGTTGCGCTTCTTTGATCGACACCACGATAATGTCGCCGACACCGGCAACACGACGCTTGGAACCGCCAAGAACTTTGATGCACTGGACGCGCTTGGCGCCTGAATTATCAGCAACATCGAGATTGGACTGCATCTGAATCATGGAATTAGCCCTCCGTCATTTCGGCGGCCTGAACAGGGGCTGCGCCAACGCGCTCTACCAAAGTCCAAGTCTTGTTTTTCGAAATCGGCTTGCATTCCTGAATGCGCACCACTTCGCCAGCCACAGCCGAGTTATCCTCGTCATGGGCATGGTATTTTTTGGTACGACGGATGATCTTACCATAAAGCGGGTGCTTTACTTTGCGCTCTACGAGCACAACGACCGTCTTGTCGTTCTTGTCGGACACTACAGTGCCGGTCAGAATACGTTTTGGCATCGGTTTCGCTCCTTATGCCGATTTCGCAACAGCAGCGTTTGCACGCTCTGTTTGCAGGGTTTTGATCTGAGCGATGCTGCGGCGCACTTCACGGATGCGGGCTGGCTTTTCAAGCTGGCCGGTTGCACCCTGAAAACGCAGGTTGAACGCTTCACGTTTCAATTCGCCAAGATCAGTTGCAAGCTGATCGTCGCTTTTGACGCGCAGGTCTTCAATCTTGCTCATTACACAGCTCCCAGATGCGAGGTGTCACCAAGGCGGGCAACAACCTTCACCTTGATCGGCAGCTTCATCGCTGCACGGCTAAATGCCACAGCAGCCAACGGACCGGGGACACCGTCGAGTTCGAACAAAATCCGGCCCGGCTTTACGCGTGCGGCCCAATATTCCACAGAACCCTTACCTTTACCCTGACGAACTTCGGCAGGCTTTTTGGTGACGGGCACATCGGGGAAGATGCGGATCCACAAACGTCCCTGACGTTTGATGTGACGAGTGATCGCACGGCGAGCCGCTTCGATCTGACGCGCAGTAATACGCTCTGGTTCCATAGCTTTCAGGCCGTACGACCCAAAGTTCAAATCGGTTCCACCCTTGGCATTGCCATGGATGCGGCCTTTGAACTGCTTGCGGAATTTATGTTTTTTAGGTTGCAACATGATGCTTGCCTATCTTCCTATCAGCGACGGTCAAACTGTGGGCGAACGCCCGCAGTCTGCGCTTCCATCATCAGGCGGTCAGTCGCCATCGGATCGTGACCCAGGATCTCACCTTTGAAGATCCAGACCTTAATACCGATGATGCCATAAGCCGTCAGTGCTTCAGCTTCTGAATAATCGATGTTCGCACGAAGCGTATGCGCAGGCACGCGGCCTTCGCGATAGCTTTCCGTCCGAGCAATTTCTGCACCGCCCAAACGGCCGCCGCAGGTAATCTTGATACCTTCAGCACCCAGACGCATTGCAGACTGCATCGCACGCTTCATGGCGCGACGGAATGCGATACGGCGGATCAGCTGATCAGCGATACCCTGTGCAACAAGCTTTGAATCAATTTCAGGCTTGCGGATTTCAACGATATTCAGCGAAACTTCGGCATCGGTGTGCTTGTTGATCTGCTTTTTCAGCTTCTCAATGTCCGCACCCTTCTTGCCGATGATCACGCCGGGGCGTGCAGCATAAATCGATACGCGGCACAGCTTGGCTGGACGCTCGATCACTACCTTAGAGATCGCAGCTTGTGGCAACGTCTTCAGGATGAACTTGCGGATGTTGATGTCTTCCAACAACATACGGCCATAGTCTGCACCTTCGGCGAACCAGCGGCTATCCCATGTCCGGTTAATCTGAAGGCGAAGGCCGATTGGATTTGATTTCTGACCCATGACTTAAGCCTCTTCTTCCATTTCGCGAACGACAATGCGCAGGCGGCTGAACGGTTTCAGGATGCGGGTCGACTTGCCGCGACCGCGAGCGTGGAAACGCTTCATGGTCAACGCTTTGCCGACGCTAGCCTCTGCAACGACAAGGCTGTCGACGTCGAGGTTGTGATTGTTTTCCGCATTCGCAATCGCCGAAGCCAAAACCTTTTTCGCATCAACAGCCATGCCCCGCTTGGAGAATGTCAGGATGTTCAAAGCGTCTTCAACTTTGCGACCACGGATCAGCGCAGCAACAAGGTTCAACTTTTGCGCCGAACCACGAATAGTGGTGCCGACAGCCAAAGCTTCTTTCTCGCCAACGCGACGTGGGGCTTTTTGCTTAGACATTAGCGCTTGCCCTTCTTGTCTGCGCCGTGACCATGATAGGTACGGGTCGGGGCGAATTCGCCCAATTTATGGCCGACCATGTCTTCCTTCACCGAAACGGGAATGAATTTATGGCCATTATAGACGCTGAACGTCAAACCGACGAATTGCGGCAAGATGGTTGAACGACGCGACCAAGTTTTGATCGGCGCGTTGCTGTTCGCATCCTGCGCAGTTTCTGCTTTTTTCAGCAGATAGAGGTCAACAAACGGACCTTTCCAAACGGAACGTGCCATGACTTACCTCTTCTTCTTTGCATGACGCGACCGGATAATATCTTTATCCGTCGACTTATTGGAACGGGTACGAGCACCCTTGGTCGGCTTACCCCATGGCGTCACTGGATGACGACCACCGGAGGTACGGCCTTCACCACCACCATGCGGGTGATCGACCGGGTTCTTTGCAACACCGCGGGTCAAAGGACGTATGCCCTTCCAACGGTTGCGGCCAGCCTTTGCAAGTGTCTGGTTCGAGTTGTCAGGGTTTGAAACCGCGCCAACAGTGCCCATGCACGTGCCAAGAATGTAACGCTGCTCGCCAGAGTTCAAACGAACGATGACTTTGCCGCCGTCACGACCGACCAGCTGCACATACGTGCCTGCGGACCGTGCGATCTGACCGCCCTTGCCTGGCTTCATCTCCACATTGTGGCAGATGGTGCCCACTGGCATCTGGCTCATCAACATTGCATTGCCAGGCTTTACATCAGTCTTTTCGCCAGCGACGACAACGTCACCAACGGAAAGGCGCTGCGGAGCAAGGATATATGCAACTTCACCGTCGCTATACTTCACCAATGCGATGAAGGCTGTACGGTTCGGGTCATATTCCAAACGCTCAACAGTTGCCGGCATGTCCCATTTGCGACGCTTGAAATCGACGATGCGATAGCGTTGCTTGTGACCGCCAGCGATGCCGCGCGATGTGACGTGACCTTTGTTGTTACGTCCGCCGGTCTTTTTCTTACCTTCGGTCAGTCCCTTAACAGGGCCGCCTTTGTAAAGGCTCGAACGGTCGACGAGCACAAGGCCGCGACGTGCCGGGCTGGTTGGTTTGTAGCTTTTGAGTGCCATGTTCCTGCCCTTAAATGCCAGAGGTGACGTCGATGCTTTGGCCTTCAGCCAAAGTTACGACAGCCTTTTTGATGTCATTGCGAGTGTAGGGCTTGCCCTTCCACCGCTTGACTTTGCCTTTTTGCACCAGCGTGTTGACGCGCTTTACCTTCACGTCGAACAGTGCCTCAACCGCCGCCTTAATCTGTGGCTTGGTCGAAGTACCCGCCACTTTGAAAACAACTGCGTTATTTTCAGAGAGCAAAGTCGCCTTTTCGGTGATGTGCGGAGCGACAAGGACGTCATAATGACGGATGTCGATTGCTTTATCCTTAGCCATTAGTTGGCACCTCCCGTGAGGGCGAACCGTGCCTCAAGCTTTTCAACTGCGGCGCGGGTCAGAACCAGCGTTTCATACTTCAGAATGTCATAGACGTTAGCACCCACAGCTGGGAGCACATGAACGCCAACGATATTCGCCGAAGCTTTGCGGAAATTGTCATTTACGCCGCCATCAACATCAGCAGCATCGATGACCAAAACGGTCTTGCCAAAACCAAGCTTACCGATCTGTGCGATCAACAGCTTTGTTTTTGCATCTTTCACGTCAAGGTCTTCAAGAACAACAAGCGAGCCGCCCATGGCCTTGCTCGACAAAGCCATTTTCAGGCCGAGTGCGCGAACCTTTTTGTTCAGCGATGGGTTAAAGTCACGAAGACGTGCACCATGCGCTTTACCACCACCGATAAAGATCGGAGCGCGGCGGTTACCGTGGCGGGCAGTACCGCCACCTTTTTGCTTGCCGAACTTTTTGCCGGTGCGGGCAACGTCTGAACGCTCGCGGGTCGGACGAGCCGTGCCACGTGCTTTTTCACGCTGCCAAGTGACGACGCGGTGCAGAATGTCTGCGCGCGGCTCTACACCAAAGACTGCGTCATTTAGGTCGATGTCGCCTTTTGCCTTGGCGTCGAGGGTTTGAACCTTCAATTTCATGGCTTAGCCCTCCTTGTTTTCTTCGCTTGTCTCGGCGGCAGGAGCCTCTTCAACAGCGGGAGCTTCGGGAGCAGCAGCTTCAACGACTGGCGTCTCGGTTGCTTCGACTTCGGTTGCAACGACAACTGCTTCCTCGACGATCGGGGCTTCGTTATCATTCTTCAGCGCGCCGGGGAAAGGCAGGCCTTCAGGAGCAGCCACTTTCACAGCGTCCTTAATCAGCAACCAACCGTTCTTAGCACCGGGTACGGAACCTTTAACAAAGATCAGGCCGCGCTCTGCATCCGTGCGAACCACTTCAAGGTTCTGCTGTGTGCGCTGCTTGTCACCCATGTGACCGGCCATTTTCTTGTTCTTGAAAACCTTGCCCGGATCCTGACGTTGGCCAGTTGAACCAAGCGCACGGTGAGAGATCGAAACACCATGCGATGCACGCATGCCGCCGAAGCCCCAACGCTTCATACCACCGGCAAAGCCTTTACCTTGCGTGTTGCCCGAGATGTCAACCAGCTGGCCAGCAACGAAATGTTCGGCAGAGATAGTCGCACCAACCGGCAGCAACCCATTTTCGTCTGCAACGCGGAATTCGGCGACGCGAGCTTTGGGCTCGACCTGTGCCTTGGCGAATTCGCCGCGCTGAGGTTTGTTTACATTTTTCGCTTTACGGGCGCCTGCACCAAGACGAACAGCAAAATAGCCATCCTTCTCAACGCTGCGAGCACCGACCACTTGGCAGCCTTCCAGCGCCAAAACGGTGACGGGAACGTGACGGCCATCTTCATTGAAGAGGCGCATCATACCCATCTTTTTCGCGATCACGCCTGTGCGCATGATCATACTCCAACTTATGTCAGAGGCCCGGCTGGCAGGATTGCCAGGAGGGCGTGACGCCTAAATCCAGCCCTGAATTTTTAAGCATTGCCCCGTCCGGGCTAGGCACCAAATGTTCAACATGAGAACAATTTGGTAAGACGGGGAACGCGGCCCGGATAAAACTCCAAAGAGTTAAACCGGCGGTATTCCTATGTCTCACCCCGCTAAAAGCGAGGATATCGGCTTACGCCAATTTGATTTCGACGTTTACACCAGCGGCAAGATCAAGCTTCATCAAAGCATCGACCGTCTGTGGTGTAGGCTGCACAATGTCGAGCAACCGCTTATAAGTGCGCACCTCAAACTGCTCGCGCGACTTTTTATCGACATGCGGGCCGCGGTTGACGGTGAACTTTTCAATACGGGTAGGAAGCGGAATGGGACCACGGATCAAAGCGCCAGTGCGGCGAGCTGTATCAGCGATATCGCCAGTCGCCTGATCGAGGACGCGATGGTCAAATGCTTTCAGACGAATGCGGATATTCTGCGTTTCCATAGCTGGACCCAATTCCTATTTTCTACCAATATCAAAGAGCGAAAAACAGCCACCCAAGCCCGTAAGCTAGGACAGCTGCTTTTTGAAATTCGTGTAAACTGCGCAACAAACAGAGCTGGCGAATCACCAACTCCGTCTGTGTTGCGCGGCCTATATTACTTCGTGATCGTGCTGACAACCCCAGAACCGACAGTCCGTCCACCTTCACGAATTGCGAAGCGGAGACCTGGATCCATAGCGATTGGCGCGATCAGCTTTACAGAGATCGTTACGTTGTCGCCTGGCATTACCATTTCAGTGCCCTCTGGGAGGATCACTTCACCGGTAACGTCGGTGGTGCGGAAGTAGAACTGTGGACGATAGTTTGCAAAGAATGGCGTGTGACGGCCACCTTCGTCCTTGGACAGGACATAGATTTCTGCAGCAAATTCGGTGTGCGGTGTAACCGAACCGGGCTTGCAGAGGACCTGACCACGCTCAACTTCTTCACGGCCTACGCCGCGAACCAGTGCGCCGATGTTGTCGCCTGCACGACCTTCGTCGAGCAATTTGCGGAACATTTCAACGCCGGTAACGGTGGTTTTCTTAGTGTCTTTGATGCCGACGATTTCAACTTCTTCGCCAACCTTGACGATACCGGTTTCAACGCGTCCGGTAACAACCGTACCACGACCCGAGATCGAGAACACGTCTTCAACAGGCATCAAGAATGGCTTGTCGATTGGACGATCAGGCTGTGGGATAGCTTCGTCAACAGCAGCCATTAGTGCAAGGACCGATTCCTTGCCGATGTTGTCGTCGCGGCCTTCAAGAGCAGCCAAAGCCGAACCCTTAACAACGGGGATCGCGTCGCCGTCAAAACCATAAGACGAAAGCAGCTCGCGCACTTCCATTTCAACCAGCTCGAGAATTTCTTCGTCGTCAACTTGGTCGACCTTGTTCATGTAAACAACAAGAGCAGGAACGCCAACCTGACGTGCAAGCAAGATGTGCTCGCGGGTCTGTGGCATCGGGCCGTCAGCTGCGTTCACAACCAAGATCGCGCCGTCCATCTGCGCAGCACCGGTGATCATGTTCTTAACATAGTCAGCGTGGCCTGGGCAGTCGACGTGTGCATAGTGGCGGTTTGCAGTTTCATATTCAACGTGTGCCGTCGAAATCGTGATGCCGCGCTCGCGCTCTTCAGGAGCTTTGTCGATGTTAGCAAAATCAACAGCGGTACCGCCGAATGCTTCTGCCATGATCTTGGTGATTGCTGCAGTCAGCGTGGTCTTGCCATGGTCAACGTGACCGATGGTGCCGATGTTGCAGTGCGGCTTCGTCCGCTCAAATTTAGCCTTTGCCATTTTTCAAACCTTCTTTGTGTAAATGTCAGATTTTGTTCAGTTGAGCCGACGCCTGCTGAATCAGGCGCCGCCCTTAGTCCGTAATTGCGTATCAGGCAAGCTTCTCTTTGATTTCGGTCGCGACATTTGCCGGGACTTCGTCATAATGCGAGAAGAACATCGAATAGTTGGCACGTCCTTGTGTGAACGAGCGCAGCTGATTGACGTAGCCGAACATGTTCGCCAGCGGAACCATGGCTTCAACAACTTGCGCGTTTCCGCGTGTGTCTGTGCCCTGGATCATACCGCGACGTGAGTTCATGTCGCCGATAACGTCGCCCAGATATTCTTCAGGCGACACAACTTCGACCTTCATGATTGGCTCAAGCAATTTGATACCTGCTTTTTGCGCTGCTTCACGCATACCGGCACGACCCGCGATTTCGAACGCCAAGGCGGACGAGTCGACGTCATGGTAAGCACCGTCATACAGCTCGATGTCAAAGTCGATGATCGGGAAGCCAATCAGCGAGCCGGACTCTGCGGTTTCGCGCATGCCCTTTTCAACTGACGGGATATATTCCTTTGGAATGTTCCCGCCCTTAACCGCATCGGTAAAGGTGATGCCTGCACCACGTTCGCCCGGTGTGACTTTGAACTTGATCCGGCCAAACTGACCCGAACCACCCGATTGTTTCTTATGCGTGTAATCGACGTCAACAGGACGTGCGAGATATTCGCGGTAAGCAACCTGCGGCGCACCGACATTAGCTTCAACCTTAAATTCACGGCGCATACGATCAACGATGATGTCGAGGTGCAGCTCGCCCATCCCCTTGATAATCGTCTGGCCCGATTCGTGATCGGTCGAAACGCGGAACGAAGGATCCTCAGCCGACAGACGATTAAGCGCGATGCCCATCTTCTCTTGGTCAGCCTTGGTCTTTGGTTCCACCGACAATTCGATAACCGGATCAGGGAATTCCATCCGCTCAAGAATGATCGGCTGGCGTTCGGCACACAGCGTATCGCCAGTGGTCGTTTCCTTCATACCGGCAAGCGCAATGATGTCGCCTGCAAATGCTTCGTCAACGTCCTTACGTTCGTTGGCGTGCATTTCCAGCATACGTCCGACTTTTTCTTTCTTGTCCTTCACCGAGTTCAGATACGTGCCCTTGACGAGCGAACCTGAATAGATGCGGATGAAAGTCAGCGAGCCTACGAACGGATCGTTCATAACCTTAAACGCAAGCGCAGAGAACGGCGCATCATCCGCAGGCGGACGGCTGTCTGGCTCAAGCGTGTCCATGTGGACACCTTGCACGTCTTCGATATCCAGCGGCGAAGGCAGGTAATCGACAACAGCGTCAAGCAAAGGCTGCACGCCCTTGTTCTTAAATGCCGAACCACAGCAGACAGGAACGAACGACTGGTTCAGCGTACCCTTACGGATCAGCTTCTTCATCGTTGCAACGTCAGGCTCATTACCGTCGAGATACGCTTCCATCGCGTCATCGTCTTGTTCAACGATCAACTCGATCAACTCATTGCGATATTTCGCCGCTTCTTCGACCAAGTCAGCTGGGATTTCTTCGTAGAAGAATTCTGCACCCAGTGCTTCGTCTTTCCAGATGATCGCACGGTTTTCAACCAGATCAACCAGACCTTTAAGGTCGGCTTCAAGGCCGATTGGAATGTAAAGCACAGCAGGCTTTGCACCCAGACGATCGATGATCGACTGCACGCAATATTTGAAGTTTGCGCCGGTACGGTCGAGCTTGTTGATAAAGCACATGCGCGGAACGCCGTACTTGTCCGCTTGACGCCATACGGTTTCGGATTGCGGCTCAACGCCAGCAACGCCGTCGAAACATGCAACTGCACCGTCAAGCACGCGAAGCGAACGTTCAACTTCAATCGTGAAGTCAACGTGGCCCGGGGTGTCGATGATGTTGATGCGGTGATCGTTCCAGAAACAAGTGGTCGCAGCCGACGTGATCGTAATCCCGCGCTCTTGCTCTTGCTCCATCCAATCCATCGTCGCTGCGCCATCATGCACTTCGCCGATTTTGTACGATTTGCCGGTGTAATAAAGAATACGCTCGGTCGTCGTAGTTTTACCCGCATCGATGTGTGCCATGATGCCGATATTGCGATATTTGTCCAACGTATGGCTGCGTGCCATGGTTTTCACTCCAGTGAGGAGGGTCACATTGACCCTGTAGTTGCGGGGGCCGATCAGGAACCGGCCCCCTTAATAGCTTTGTTCCTCTCCCGCGAAGGGAGCGGAAAATATACTACCAGCGATAGTGCGCGAACGCACGGTTTGCTTCGGCCATACGGTGCGTATCTTCGCGCTTTTTAACAGCGTTACCCCGGTTGTTGGCGGCATCCAATACTTCACCCGACAGACGAGCGGCCATTGTGGTTTCGCTGCGGTTACGCGCAGCAGAGATCAACCAACGAATGGCAAGCGCCTGCGCACGTTCTGGACGAACTTCGCAAGGAACCTGATACGTAGCACCACCAACGCGGCGCGAACGCACTTCGATGCCGGGCTTTACGTTGTTCAACGCTTCATGGAATGTTTGCACCGGATCTTTCTTGGCTTTTGCCTCGACAGTTTCCAACGCACCATAAACAATCCGTTCTGCGACGGACTTTTTGCCGTCAAGCATCAGGTTGTTCATGAATTTCGATAGCACCAGATCACCAAATTTGGGATCGGGCAGGATGACCCGCTTTTCGGGACGACGACGACGTGACATTTTCTATTCTCCCGATCTTACTTAGGACGCTTCGCGCCGTATTTCGAACGCGACTGCTTACGATCTTTAACGCCTTGTGTATCGAGCACGCCGCGCAGGACGTGGTAACGAACACCGGGAAGATCGCGTACGCGGCCACCGCGGATCAGCACAACGCTGTGTTCCTGCAGGTTATGGCCTTCGCCCGGGATATAGGAAATGACTTCGCGCTGGTTGGTCAGACGGATCTTTGCAACTTTACGAAGCGCCGAGTTCGGCTTTTTCGGGGTCGTAGTATAAACGCGTGTGCAAACGCCGCGCTTTTGCGGATTTGCATCCATCGCAGGGACCTTTGACTTGGCCTTCTGCGGGGTCCGGCCCTTACGGACCAGCTGGTTAATCGTTGGCATATCTTCACCTTGAAAATAAGATTGGTTACTTTGCGCGACAAGACGTGTGCCCATATGCAAATGCCAAGGGGCAAAAGCGCAGGGAACGCAGCGGAGGCTCAGCCTGTAATCCGCCCGGCCAGTCGAACAATGTTCAGCCTATGTGGGTTTTCCTTTGGGCGCGAAGAATCACTCCTCGCGCTTTGGGAAGGCGGGCCATTAGCGGGGGACGGGGTGTGGGTCAAGGGGGTGTGGACTAGCAAATGGGCGCAGCCCTCTTTCAATATGGCAACGCGAAAGCATCTTAATCAAACCTAGAGCTTTCCCTGTCACTGCCATGATTAAAGGGAGTGCCTGACATGGAATTCGTTGAGCTGAAGTCACGCGGCGGGAATTATTTGGTGGTGGCGGCTAATGTTGCCTGGTTGCGGACTGCGGAAAATGATCAGACGCATGTCGGTATTGTGGGCGGATCGCCCTTGCTGGTCGCAGGGTCTATGGAAGAAACGGCGATGACGATTTTGACTGCGGTTAATAAGCCGACCTAACCGACCTCTGCCCTGCCAGCACGACAGGCGTGACGGCAAAGGACAGAGATGAGTTATGTGGTGGTGCGCTTCATCGCATTAAGCAACGGTAGCGGCAAATTGCAGAGTCGTGATTGAAATCGCGACCAACAAGGCAAAAAGTTTTTCCATGGGGACAGTTCCTTATATGGGCTGATCAGCCTGCCTTGTCGGCGGGGTCTGACCGGATATTGCCTGTCCGGACATCCTTATTTTTTTATCGTTTTGCTTAAGTCGTAAATAGCGCCTGTTGCACGAAATGCAATTACTTGACGCGCTGAACCAATTGCAAGGAATGCAACTGTTACCGCGAGACGCTTGCCGCAAACTCCGCGATCTGTGCCTGTGCTGCGCGCGATTCCTTTAGGAAGAATATCGGCCAGACATGCATCAGCCCGGCTGTTTCGACATAGCGCATCTCTGGCAGCTTTGCCTTTAACGCGCGGGCATCCGTTACCAATATGTCATCACCGCCGCCATAGCACAGGATCGGGGGCAAGCCCTGCCAATCGCCATTTATCGGGCTGACACGGGGATCATCAATCGGAAGGTCGCCGGCGTACAGCTTCGCCACGACCCAGATGCCATTGAGCGTCAGGATGCAATCGCGTTTCTCGATGGTCGCTTGATCAGGATGATCAGGCTTACCGACCAGCCACGGACAGACCAACAATAGACCAGACGCTGCGCGCAACCCTTTGTCGCGGGCCATTTGCGCCACAATCGCTGTCATGCCGCCGCCAGCTGAATCGCCGCCCATAATGAATGGGCCGTTATGGCTCGCCAAGAATGCTTCATAAACCGCCAAACCAAATGCTGTGATTTCCTCTGCCGCGGCCTCTGGCGCCAAGGGGTAAAGTGGAGCGGTGACTGCAATGCCGTGCTTTTCCGCCATATGTGCCATGAAGTTCCAGTGCACATCCGCCGCCGGATAGACATAACCACCGCCGTGGAAATAAAGCATATGCCCGTTTGGAGCGCGATTTTTTGGCGCGATCGTCCATACACTGCGGCCATTAAACTGGGTTTCACTCACTGATAACTTCGCGCGCATCTTTGCGGTGGGCAGAGCGGCATTTATCCGTGAGGCTTTAATCCGATCCATATAGTCAGGACCGCCCGAAAACTGTTTGCGGTAAATGCCCGTCGTGCGCAGAACCGATGCGACCACCCTTGCGAGTAAGCTTGCCATAACTCTCCCCTTATTCCGATCCGCGCTCGGTCAAGACCTTGGCCTCGACGCGAATTCTCCAGAACAGCAACATGGCATTAGCAATGGAAAAGGCAAGCGCGACGATTGGCGCGCCCAGTAGCAACGGCAGCAACGCGATCTCGATGACCACAACTGTATAATTGGGATGCGGGATAAAACGGTACGGCCCCTTTTTAACGCGCGGGAAATGCGGTGCGCTGATGATGCGCGTGGT
>JAAFIB010000053.1 GCA_013297725.1 Sphingomonadales bacterium | reverse complement strand
TTTTTTTTTTATATCGCGATTCCAGTAACACATTCCGGGTTTAGCGAGCCGCAAGTCAAGGCGATGGCAGCGGCGCTTGCAGGTGCAGCGGGCGGCGTGCTCGCCTATTGCCGGTCCGGAACGCGCTCGACGTTATTATGGGCGCTGGCCGAAGCTTTGCAGGGCGGCGATCCCGATGCGCTGACCAACATGGCGGCAAAAGCGGGCTATGACGTCAGCCCGATCCGCCCGTTGATGGATATGCTGAAAGCAAAGGCATAAGGCGTGAACACGGTGTGGATCGAATTGGCAAAACTCGGCGGCTCGATTGCTGCGATCCTTTTGCTGGCTTGGACCGCCAAGCGCATGGGCCTTGGCGGCGATATCCGTATCCGCGATGAAAACCATGCCCGCCGCCTCGCCGAAGAAGCTGTTTGCGGTTTCGAGCCGGTCAGTGTCGTCCTTGGCCGTGCGGGTATCGGGGCGCTGATGAAAGACAGCGCCGGGCGTCATCTCCTCATCCGCCGCCACGGCGCGCAATTTGCCGGACGCTTGCTTGACGGGCATAGCGATTCGCGGCTTGACCAAAATTTCCTGACCATCGGGACTGGCGAAAAAGCCTTTGGCAAAGTGACGCTGAATTTGGGAACGGAGGCACAATATTGGGCCGCTGGTCTGCGGCACATGGCGGTGTGAACGTGCCAGACCTTTTCAACCCCGTCGATTTCGCCGTTCCGGTATTCATCCTGTTGATCGTGCTGGAAATGTTATGGGCGCGAAAGAAAGCGCCGGAAAAATATGAACCCAAAGATACGCTGACCTCTCTTGCGCTGGGCACGGGCAGCCAGGTTGCAGGGGCGTTGACCGGCGGGCTAGTGTTCGCGGGCTTGCTGCAGCTTTACGAATACCGGTTGTTCGATATCATGGGCAACTGGGGCTGGGCGTGGTGGGTATGGATCGCGTGTTTTGTGCTGGACGACCTGCTTTATTATGTGTTTCATCGTTCGGCCCACCGCGTGCGCTGGTTCTGGGCGGCTCATGTGAACCATCATAGCAGCCAGCATTACAACCTATCGACTGCACTGCGGCAGACATGGACCGGCTTCATCGCAATCAGCTTTATCTTTCGGCTGCCGCTGGCATTGGCCGGATTCCATCCGGCGATGATTGCGTTCTGCGGGGGGATCAACCTGATCTATCAATTCTGGATCCATACAGAGGCGATTGGCCGCATGCCAAAATGGTTCGAGGCGGTGATGAACACCCCGTCGCACCACCGCGTCCACCACGCAACGAACCCGCGTTATCTGGATAGCAACTATGCAGGCGTGTTTATTATTTGGGACCGGATGTTTGGCAGCTTTGTTGCCGAAACCGACGAAGAGCGCATCCGTTACGGCATCGTCAAGCAGCTGGGCACGTTCAATTTGCTCCATAGTGTGTTCCACGAATGGATTGGCATTTTTAAGGATGTCTGGTCAGCGCCTTGGAGTGCAAAGCTCGGCTATATCTGGCGACCACCGGGTTGGAGCCATGATGGCAGCCGCGAGACCAGCGAAACCATCCGCGCACGGTGGTTGCAGCAGCAAAACACATGAAAGCAGTGGTGGCGGGAAGAAAAGATCGGTTCTGGCTTCGCAGGCGGGTTTTGCAACAGGCAGGACTGGAGCTTAGCTTTCAGAAAAAGCGACGCTTCGGCTATCAGCAGACTTACATCGAAATTCCAGCTGGATACTCAATCATCCAAGCTAAGCGTTTTGTTCGGACCGTCCGAATTAGGCGCCGAACATATAAATTATCGCATGTATCCAATTTTTTGATGCGGGAGATGGGGTTTCGCATTGGGCTTAGTTTCCAGCCTCACCTTTTTTCGTAAAAGCGAGAAAACGTTTGAAGCGAGTTGACTGAACTACGGAGAATAACCCGACTAGCCTGTTGCATAATTTAATCGTCTAATTAAACCCTCAGGCCAAGAGGAGTTACCATGGACGAATTTGATATCATCGTTATCGGCGGCGGATCAGCGGGTAGTGCAGCGGCGGGCCGGCTTTCTGAAGGCGGCAAATTCTCGGTTTGCTTGATTGAGGCGGGCGGGAACAACAACCGTATCCGTGTTAAAACCCCGGGCTTTATGCCGTTTATCCCGAATTCGTCCAATTATCGTTATGATACTGTTCCGCAAAAGGGGCTGAACGGGCGTATTGGCTATCAACCGCGCGGTAAAGGGCTTGGCGGGTCGAGCGCGATCAATGCGATGGTCTATATCCGCGGGACGGCGTATGACTATGACCAATGGGCCGCGCTTGGTTGCGATGGCTGGAGCTATGACGATGTCCTGCCCTATTTCAAGAAATCCGAGGGCAATGAACGCGGCGCAGATGCATTCCATGGCGGCAAAGGTCCGCTAAGTGTGATGGATCAACGCTGGCCGCAGCCGGGCAGCCTTGCCTTCATTGATGCCGCCACTGAATTGCAAATGCCGCGCAACAATGATTTCAACGGTGCGGCGCAAGAAGGCTTTGGCTTGTATCAAGTAACGCAAAAGGCGGGAGAGCGGTGGTCGGCATCGCGCGCCTATGTCGAACCTGCGGTTGCCGCGGGGCGGCTGGCGACGATTACCGGCGCGCTGACCGAAAAGATCATCGTTGAGGACGGCCGCGCCACTGGCGTTGTCATCCGGCAGAGTTTTGGACGCAGGCGCACGATAAAGGCGCGCGCAGCGGTGATCCTGTCGGCAGGAGCATTTGGCAGCCCGCAAATCCTGCAGCTATCAGGCATTGGTCCGGCCGAGCATTTGCGCGCGATGGGCATCAATGTGGTGCAGGATAAGCCAGCCGTTGGCGCCGATCTGCAAGACCATATCGATTATGTATCCAGCTTTGAAACCGGATCGACGGATTTCTTTGGCGATTCGATGGCGGGCAACTGGGCGATGGTAAAGGCGATCATCGAGCACCGCTTTAAACGTACCGGCGTGATGACAACCTGCTTTGCCGAAAGCGGCGGTTTTTGGAAAACCGATCCGTCGCTGCCTGCGCCCGATGTCCAATATCATTTTGTCCCGGCAATGCTCGAGGATCACGGCCGGTCTAAAGTTAAAGGCCATGGTTACAGCTGTCACGCCTGCGTGCTGCGCCCCTATAGCCGGGGTAGCGTACGGCTGAGTTCATCCGATGCGACCAATGCGCCGTCGATAGACCCGGGTTTTCTGACCGATGATCGCGATATCGAAACCTTGAAAGCCGGTGTCCGGTTGATGCACCGGATTTTTGCGGCACCGGCGCTTGCAGCTTATGGCGGCAAAGACCGGTTTGATACGCCTTTGGACGATGATGCTGCGCTGGAGACGTTGATCCGCAACCGTGCCGACACTGTCTATCACCCCGTGGGCACATGCCGCATGGGGCCGAATGCTGACGATGTTGTTGATACGCGGCTAAAGTATCGCGGGTTGGATGGGCTGTATGTGGCCGACGCTAGTATCATGCCGAGGCTAGTGTCGGGCAATACTAATGCGCCGTCGATGATGATCGGCGAACGGGCGGCTGATTTTGTGCGGGCTGATTTGGTGCATTAAGCGATGCGATGAGCGCGGAGTGTCTTAACTCAACGTTGTTTACGGTCTGAGGTGGCGCCATTGATTCGCTCAGAAGGAAGAAGACAATAAGGAAGAAGGGGCCAGCCCCAATAATATCCGTAACGCGGTAACTGGCACACAGCGGTTTCTAAAGGTGCTACGCGCTTATTCCTTATTGTCTTCTTCCTTCTGAGCGAAAATATCACGAGCTCAGTTCAAGCGCACTAATGCTATTGCAAGCAATTCGCATTAGTGTTAGTCGGCGAATCAATGATAGTCTGTGTCTGCAACGCCATTCGAGAAAAAGACCTGCGCGCCGCCACGCGGTGCGGGCGTGAACGGCCTTGCGAAGTTTACGCTCGGCTGGGGACGAAGCCAAAATGCGGCCAGTGCTTATCGTTCGCGCGAGACATTATCAGTATGAAAGCTGCAACCGCGTAGCAATAGCGCCGCAAGCTTACCTCAAAAAATCCAGCTTTTCTGCGCCTTTCCGGCTTTTCTTTGGCGTGTATTCCGTGTAGCTTGCTCTCAACAACAACACGGAGTGAAGAGCCATGAAGGGCGACGCAAAGGTCATCGAATTTCTCAACGAGGCGTTGAAGAACGAATTGACGGCGGTCAATCAATACTGGCTGCATTACCGTTTGCTTGATCATATGGGCGTGTCCAAACTGGCGGCGTTTGAACGCCATGAGTCCATTGATGAGATGAAGCATGCTGACCAATTGGCAGAACGTATATTGTTTCTCGACGGTCTTCCCAATTTTCAGATGCTGGGCCGCTTGCGCGTCGGTGAAACTGTAGAAGAAATCTTAAAGGCTGATCTTGAGCTGGAATATGAGGCGCTGCCGCCGTTACGCGAAGCGATTGCACATTGCGAAAGTGTACGAGACTTTGTCAGCCGCGATCTGTTTGCAGCCATTCTTGCTAGCGAAGAAGAACATGTCGATACGCTAGAGACGCAGTTCGAAATGATCGCCCGCATGGGAATTGAGAATTACGTGCAGCTGCAATCCGCCCCAACCGAGGGCTAGCACATTAGCTGGTTTTAATAACGGCTGCCTGCCATCTGGCCCAATGTGCGTGCGCCAAAATTCGCGCGGCGTTCAACAAGCGGGCTGACTTCGCTTTCCAGCGCGGCAAGTGTGCGTTCAAACAACGGTCGTAATTGCACAACTTTTTCCAGAAGTTCGCTTGGGTCTTGCTGAATTTCTAAATAATGCCGGGCGGCAATTTCGATTTCTTCGGCCAGTTCGCCCAGCTTTTCAGCGCCGAATTGATAGCCTTCGCCCTTAAGCGTGTGGGCAGGTAGAACCAGTCTGGCCGTGTCGCGATCACGCATGGCATTTTCGATCTCTGCAACCGATTTTGTGCCGTCTTCGCGGAAATAGCCAAGGATGCGCACAAACGCATCGCCCAAAAGGGTGCGTGTTTCGGCAAAGGCCGTCCAGTTGATTTCGTCTTCTGCTACCGGGGTCATGACCCTAAACTCCTGATATGAAGGCCCCACATCTTCATTAAGTCTAGGGAAAACAGGTAAATGAGCCGTTAAAGCAACAGCACTTCCGTCGCGTTTTAATCGGTAGCGAACGGGTTTTTCGACGACCGGAAGTTAATCCGTACCGGCACAGCACCAAAATCCAGATCTCGGCGGATGCCGTTTAACAGATAGCGGTGATAGCTGGCGGGTAGTTGTTCGGTGCGTGTGCCAAAGACCACAAAGGTCGGCGGGCGGTTGCGCGCCTGTGTAATATAGCGCAGCTTGATGCGCTTTCCACCGGGCGCTGGCGGCGGGTTAGCATCGACTGCGGCTTCGAACCAGCGGTTAAGTGTCGAGGTTGAAACGCGCCTGCTCCATGCCTCACGCGCGGCAAAGGCGGCGGTCAGCAATTGATCTAGGCCTTTGCCAGTCAAGCCGGAAATGGCAATCATCGGCACGCCTTTCAGCTGGGCTAGCCCCTCGTCGAGCGCACCGCGAATGCCTTTAAACAAGCTGGCGCCATCGACGGCGACGTCCCATTTGTTTACAGCGATAATCAGCGCGCGGCCTTCCTCGACCACACCGTCGGCGATCTTCAAATCCTGAAGCTCCAAACCCAAGGTTGCGTCAAGCACCAACACCACAACTTCAGCAAAATCAATCGCATGGCGCGCATCGGCGACAGATAGCTTTTCCAGCTTTTCCTGCACACGCGCACGTTTGCGCATACCCGCTGTATCAATCAGGCGGACTTTGCGGATGGCGAAATCGGGATCAGTAGGATTGGGGTCATGCCATTCCCAATCGATGGAAATGCTATCACGGGTAATCCCAGCCTCTGGCCCCGTCACCAGCCGCTCTTCACCAAGAATACGGTTGATCAGCGTTGATTTGCCCGCATTAGGGCGACCAACGATAGCAAGCTTTAATGGCGCGTCGGGTGCTTCATTATCAATCTCGGCTTCCACACCGCCATCAACATGTGGCAGCAAGGCTTGGAACAGATCGGCAAGCCCTTCGCCGTGTTCGGCGCTGATCGCAACGCCTTCGCCAAAGCCCATGGCATAGGCTTCCATGATCGTATTCTCGGCTTGCTTGCCCTCGGCTTTGTTAACCGCAAGCACGATGGGCGTTTTTGAACTGCGCAGCCAGCGGGCAATTTCTTCGTCCAGCGGAGTGACGCCTGCGCGCCCATCGATCACGAACAAGGCGACATCGGCACCATCAACGGCAGCCTCTGTCTGCATCCGCATCCGCCCGGGCAGTGATGCGATGTCATGGTCCTCGTAACCCGCCGTATCGACAATCGTGAAGGTCAGGTCGAACAATTTGCCCACACCTTCGCGCCGGTCACGCGTCACGCCCGGTTGGTCATCGACTAACGCGACTTTCTTTCCCACCAGCCGGTTGAACAAGGTCGATTTGCCGACATTGGGGCGACCGATAATGGCTACCGTCGGCAGCATTGCTTATTTACTCCAGTACAATTGGATCACCGGAACGCAGTGACCTTGCCGCTGTCGTCTAGGACATAGAGCATGTTGTTTGCGACAACAGGCGCAACAGAGACCGGGCTTTTCAGATCAGTCATCATAGTGGCTGCGCCGTCTGCGCTCGCAATCGTCCACAATTCGCCGCGCGAATTGGCGGCGATCAAGCGGTTGTTGACCAGCACCGGCCCGCGCCAAGTGATAACACCGTCTTTTTTCTCTTCTTTGCGGAAACGCGGCAATTGCGACAGCCAGCGGATTTTGCCGCTTGCCCGTTGCACACACAACAGCTTTGCTTCGCTGGTTAGGACAAACACCCATTCGCCAGCGGTTGCCGGGGTAGTGATGCCCGCAATGTTAATCTCCCAGATGCGCTGGCCAGTGACCAGTTCATAGGATGCCATGCGGCCGCCCTGACCAAGCGCAAAGACGCGGCCACGGTCGATAACCGGATCGGCATCGATGTCGGTCAGTGTCGATACAGTGGTCGACATGGCGGTGCGCGACAACGTGTCGCTCCACAGGCTGCGGCCGTTTTCATAACGGTATGCGGCCAACTCACCAGTGGAATAGCCCGCAATGACTGTGCCTTGTGCAGCTGCGGGAGCCGCTACGCCAAAAATCCCTGACGCGCCAACGGGGCCAGCTTCGTTCCATTGCGGTTCGCCATCAGAAGCGCGCAAAGCATAAATCTGGTTATCCTGCGTCATCACATAGATGTTGCCGGTGGAGATCGTAGGAGCACCACGAAGTGGGCCTGCTGGGCGTTTTTTCCAAACGACTTCGCCGCTTTCGATTTTCAGAGCGGCGACATCGCCAACGCCATTGGTTGCATAGACCAAGGTGCCATCAGTGCTGACACCGCCGCCAAAGCGGGATGGCTTTCCGTCTTTGTCGACATCAAGCATTGCTGACCACAAAGCTGCGCCGGTGGTTGCATCGAAAGCTGATACCCGTGCATCTGTGCCGATCACGAACAGCTTATTACTGTGAACGACGGGGGCTGCGGCTAAACGCACGCGGCCATTGGCTCCGGCGATTTGTGCAGACCATGCACGCGCGGGCGCATCGCCAAAGGTCAGATGGCCGGGCGCTTTGGCCGCGTTTCCACCGGGCTGTGCCCAGTTTGGATTGGTCGCAGCAGGCGGCAGGATCACCGCCACTCCTGCCAAATTGGGATCAGCTTTGGTGTCAGCCTCTGTCCCCAAAATGTCGACGCGATTGCCAAGCGTGGGGGTTTCTTTCTTTTTGCCGTCGCCGCCAAGGACGCCGCAACCGGATAATGTAAGGGCGCAAAGCGCGATCAGAACAGTATTTTTATGCTTCACTTTGCGCTTCCTTTATCTGCATCTGCATTCGCCGATGCACCGGCTGGCTTGTCGTTAAGCTGAACCGCATCCACTCCTAAACTGCCCGCCATTTGTTGTGCACGGCTGCGCAGCGTCTCTGGAACATCTTCCTGCTTGGCAATCTGGGCGAAAATGGGGCCAGCCAGATTGTCTTTGCCCATTTTCATATAGGCCATAGCAGTCATTTCGCCGGCGCTGCCAAACCATGCATGGCCGGGTTTGGACAATGGCTTTAACCGATCAACAATGGCTTGTGGTGCCATCGTGTCAAATTCGGCGGCGGTCTGACGGATCAACGCCATATCGCGAAACGATTGTGGCAGGCTATTGTCGGCTGCAACTTTGGCATAATCGGCAACTGCTTTTTTAACATTGTCGTTTTTGGCAGCAACATTTGCGATCATGATTTGCGCCATCGCCCGATATCCGGGCTGGTCAGCCTTGGCGAGCAAAGCCAAATCGGCAAGCGCGCCCTTTTCGTCATTATTATCCAGCTTTTCAACGGCCGCGATGAATTTCTCGCCATTGGCATCGGCTGCGGCCTGTTGCTGGTTTTGCCAGTAAATCCAGCCACCAAACGCCATGAGCCCGATGACAACAGCGGCAAGCAGCCAGCGGCCATAGCTTTTCCAGAATTTCTCTAGATCGCCCGCGCGCACAGCATCGTCGACTTCGCGCAGAAACGCCTCGTCAGTCAACGACCGGTCTTTTTCCGGGCTTTGGGGGGTAGGTGTCAGTGCCAATGCGGCCTCCCGTTAAACATGTTGCTGGCGTCCTTAACCGCAGAGCACGCGATAGGCTAGCCCTGTTACAATTGGTAAAGGATGCGGGGTTATTGGCCGGTTGTGTAGATTTGTTCTGGCCCGGGGAAAGCGCGAGAACGCACTTCGTCGGCATAATGCACAACGGCGCCCTCAACCATTTCCGACATCGCGCCGTAACGCTTAACGAATTTAGGCGTGCGTTCAAACAAGCCGAGCATATCCTCTGTCACCAGAACTTGCCCATCACACTGCGCCGATGCTCCGATACCGATGGTCGGGCAGGCGACCTTCTGAGTGATTTCGATTGCAATCGGTTCCATCACACCCTCGATCACCATGGCAAAGGCGCCAGCGTTGGAAAGCGCAATGGCATCTTCGACGATTGTCTTTGCCTCGGCATCGGCCTTACCGCGCACGCCGTAACCGCCAAGGATATTCACTGCCTGCGGTGTCAACCCGACATGCGCCATCACCGGAATACCGCGCGATGTCAGGAACTCAACAGTCGGCGCCATCACTTTGCCGCCTTCAAGCTTTACGCCAGCAGCGCCCGTTTCTTTCAACAAGCGGGCCGCGTTGGCAAAGGCTAGCTCAGGTGATGCTTCGTAAGAACCAAAGGGCATGTCGACGATAACAGCGGCATGATAGCTGCCGCGTACAACCGCCGCGCCATGTGCCGCCATCATCTCCATCGTCACGGCCACAGTATGCGGCAGTCCGTAAATCACCTGACCCAGCGAATCACCGACCAGCAGCATGTCGCAATGCGGATCCATGATTTGCGCCATCCGCACCGTATAGGCGGTCAGCATCACCAGCGGCTCACCGCCCTTGCGCTGCCGGATACGCGGCACAGTCAGCCGCTTCATGGGGGACGGCGTCGGATTCGCACGGCTGGTCGAGACCGGCATGGTCAGTGTTTTTGGCGTCGTGGACATAGTTTGCGCCCCTTATTTCGGCGAAAGCACCATCAGCATCTGCCGACCTTCCAGCCGGGGATAAGCCTCGACCTTCGCAGTCTCGCCCATGTCTTCTGCGACGCGTTGCAACAGGATCATGCCCAGCTGCTGGTGCGACATTTCGCGACCCCGGAAACGCAAAGTCACTTTGACCTTATCGCCCTCGCCGATAAATTCGGTGATCTTTTTCATCTTCGTCACATAATCGTGATCGTCGATGTTGGGACGCATTTTGATCTCTTTGATCTCTTGCGTTTTCTGGCTCTTACGGGCGAGGTTCGCCTTTTTCTGAGCCTCATATTTAAATTTTCCGACGTCCAGATATTTGCATACCGGCGGATCGGCATTGGGGGAGACTTCAACCAGATCCAGCCCAACCTCGGCGGCCTGTGCTATTGCTTCGCGGGTATATAATACGCCGATATTTTCACCATCTTGGTCGATCACCCGCACTTTTTCGCTAAGGATGTATTCGTTAAAGCGAGGGCCGCTTTTAATGGGTGGTGTCAGACTGCGGCGTGACGTTGGGACAGCGATAGCAAATACTCCTAAATTGATGTTGAGCGCGTCTTACAGCGATTCTGCGCACAAAGGAAGGCCTGTGCAACAGTCAGCCACGCTTTTGTCACCGGGCGTTGCAGATGCGCCACTTATGCAGGGACTGGCGGATCATTATGCTGCGGCATCGCGGCCAATGCTTCATCAGGCATCTCCAGCATCATTTTGTAACGATCCGCTGGATAGGCCATATGCGGTTGCGCCGGATCATAGGGCGGCTGTTTCACTGTGCCGCCTTCGCCTGCATAGCCATCGGGGGAGGCATAGCCTGCCGCTTCCTCCGCGCTGATGCCAACACGCGCCAGCACAGCGGGGTCGATCCAGCGGTTTGCTTCAATGGCTTTGTCTGAACAGGCCACCTCCAGCGTCAATTGTTCTGGCCCAGCAAAATATATGGACTGGCACATCCCGTGGTCCAGCGGGCCGATGACGTTGACACCTTTGTGGCGAATGCGGTCGCGCATGGCGAGCAGCCCGTCCATCGACGACACCTGAAAGGCCAGATGCTGCATCGTCCCCGGTGCGCTGTTGCCAGCACCATTGCCAGCATGCGTGATCCCCAAAGTGCTTGGCACCTCAGCAGTGTCAGGCAATTGCACTAGCGAGAAAGAACAATGATCGTCCAGCTTTAGGAAAGCATGAATGCCGCCGGGCACCCCGTGCATGTCAAAGATTGCAACTAGCGGCATCCCCAGCACATCTGAGAAGAATTCGATCTGCCGCTTCATATCGCCCGTCATGATCGCGATATGATGAATGCCCGTTGGTTGAACCATAAGACTTGCCTTTCCTCTGCCTGCTGGCACTGTGCCATGTGAGAGGAGAGTCTGCAAAATGGAAATCGTCCGCTTCCCTTATGGGGTCGTTTATAAAGAGGCGTCTGGCTTTAAGGATGTTTACGGCGGTGCTGGCGGCATGGTGTTCGTTGAGTGCATGCGGATCGCGCCTGCGGGTTCGAAAGCTAAGCGCGCCATCGTCTTTTCTCATCCGATAGGCGGCGGCGCTTTCCTGCCGATGGTGACGGCGCTGGCGCATTCCGGGCACGACGTTCTGTTCGTCAACCCGCGCTACCGGGGCAATGATACCGCTCTGATCATGGAGAAATGCGTCGCTGATCTGGGGGCTGCGCTCAAGGATGCGCGGACCCGCTTTGGCTATGAAGAGATCATCCTTGGCGGCTGGTCAGGCGGCGGATCACTCTCGCTTTTCTATCAGGATCAGGCGGAGAATCCGACGATCACACATACGCCTGCGGGTGATGCTTATGATCTGACGGCCCTTAGTACATTGGGGGCGCTGCCGCCGGTACAGGGCATCATGCTGCTTGCTGCCCATATCAGCCGGGCTGTAACGCTCACCGAATGGATGGACCCGTCGATCACGGATGAGGCAAAGCCGTTTGATCGCGATCCGGCCTTGAATATCTATGACCCCGCCTGTCCTGCCCAGCCGCCCTATACAGATGAATTCGTGGCCGGTTTCCGCGCCGCCCAAATCGCCCGCAACCGCCGGATTACCGCTTGGGTGAAGGAGCAGCTGGCGAGTATTGGCTCCAACGAAGAACGCGCCTTTGTTGTCCACGGCACTATGGCCGATGTGCGCTGGACCGATCCTACCCAAGAGCCATCGGATCGCCGCCCCTATGAATGCTATCTGGGTGATCCGCGTATCGCCAATGATGGCCCAGTGGGGCTCGCCCGCTTCACAACGCTAAGAAGCTGGCTGTCGCAATGGGGTTATGACACCACCAACGCCACCGGCCTTGGTAATGCTGCGCGCATTACCTGTCCGGTGTTGGTGGTCAGTAACACCGCTGACCTTGCCTGCACGCCCAGCCATGCCCAGCGACTGTATGATGCCGTTGGGCATAGCGATAAAGAATATGTCGAGGTGAAGGGGGCTGACCACTATTATATCGAACGTACCGATTTGTTGAGTGCAGCAGTCGGGCTATGCAATGACTGGATCGCCCGGAAATTTGACTAGCTAAGCAACCGTATCACAGCGGCGATCCCGGCAATCCCCAAGATGATCCCGATAAGTGTTCGCCACACCGGCTCGCTGACTTTGCCAAAGGCCATTTCGCCCAAGCGCGTGCCGATATAAAGTGCAGGATAGAACAGCACCGAGAGCCACAACAGATGTAGATCGGCTGTGCCAATAACAAATGAGGCAATACTTCCGGCAATCGCGGTTGCAAAAAACACCATCAACATCGATCCGCGCGCGACCGCAGGTGGTAGTTTCCGCCGCATGTAATAGGGCACAACTGGCGGCCCGGGCATTGAGGCAAAGCCGGTGAGGAGGCCGGCAGCAACCCCCGTCGCCCATGTTTCCTTTCGCCCCGGAACAGCCCCCTCCTTCGCAGGCACAAACATCAAGCCGAAAGCAGCAATCGCCAGCATCGCTATCGACACCCGCGCCACATCGGGCGGTGTGACTGACAGCAACCACACCCCAAAGGGCGTAGCCAGCATTGCAGCGATAGCGATTGGTAAGGCCGTCTCCCGCTCCCCATCGGCCAATATCCGCTTCAACCCGATTGGCCCTGCAAGCAGTTGCAGCAATATCGAAATCACTACCGCCTGCACAGGAGGCACGATAAGGCCAAGCAAGGGCACAAGGATAATGGCAAGGCCAAAACCGGTTAGCCCGCGAACAATGGACGCGCCGAAAACGAGCGCCAGAGCTAATGCAAAAGCGTCAAGGCTCACTCGCTTGCGTCGTTTCGTTTTTCAGTCATCTTCTTAAGCGATCTATAGACCTGATACTGCATGAGCAAAGCCAGCGCAGCGAACGCCAACGTTTGGAACACAAAACGATAGGGGCTTTTTTCAAAGTTTATGATCGTCATGGCTCCTCCCGATCTGGAGAAGAACAGGCGATACTCGCCATGATACATTCCCTCTGCGGTCATCGACATGCATAGAAATGATGCGCTGAAAAAAAACAGGATAACACCGATATGAACGGATGCCCCGCCCCAACCAGCCATCTGGATCGATAATTTTGCCACCATTTCGTTGTCAGAAACCAGATTGGCAAAAAACGCCAATAGCGTTGTCATTATCGCGCCCACCATCACTATGCCGCCTGCGACGATTCCGTATATAAGGATGGTATCGACAAGGTCGGCCACCATCGCGCGCGCTATTTCGCCATATCGCTGGTCACGACCCGTTACTCCGCCATATCGCCCACAATGTGATGCAATGAAACGCTGCGATGCCAAGGTTCGCTGTCACCACTGGATTTTCAAAGCTGCCTACTGTGAAAGGCGTGCTGAATTTGTAGATGATCTGGACCAGCAGCAACGCGGCAACCATTGCGGGGACGGGCTTGAACAATAGTCCCGCCGAAACAAACAGTATGGCCAGATAGACTGACAGCAATATCCCTCGCGCTGCTGTGTCCGGGCCGTAAGCGGCCAGTGTCCAGTCGGCTTTGTTCAACAGGCCTAGGCAAACCGGAACCAGCACAAAGATGTTAAGGCCGAGCGAGGCGTAGATTAAGAGGCGTGCCAAAACCTATCCCCGCAAATCCGGCGGCGTTGCCTCGGCGATCAGCATCGCTAGCGCATCATCCAGACTCATGATCCGTTGTCCGTCGCTGCCCAAAGTGCGGATGGCGACGGTGCCTTCCTCGGCCTCGCGTTTGCCAACGACCAGCAGATGCGGAACTTTCGCTAGGCTGTGTTCGCGGACTTTGTAGTTGATTTTTTCATTGCGCAAATCGGCCTCGACGCGAATGCCCGCGGCTTTCAACCGCTCCGTCACCTGCGTCGCATAGCCATCGGCCTCTGACGTGATTGCGGCGACAACGCTTTGCACCGGCGCCAACCAGACAGGGAAACGCCCCGCATATTCCTCGATCAATATCCCGATGAAGCGCTCATACGTGCCAAAGATCGCGCGGTGCAGCATCACCGGGCGATGGCGAGCACCGTCTTCGCCGATATAGCTTGCGTCCAATCGTTCGGGCAGCACGCGGTCGGCCTGCAATGTGCCAACTTGCCAAGTGCGGCCAATCGCGTCGGTCAAATGCCATTCGAGTTTCGGTGCGTAAAACGCGCCTTCGCCGGGCAGTTCTTCCCAGCCAAATTCAGCCGTCGCGAGACCAGCTTTAACAACGGCATCACGCAGTTCGCCTTCGGCTTTGTCCCAATCGGCATCGCTGCCGAAACGCTTTTCTGGACGCAGCGCCAGCTTAACCGAGTATTTGAAACCAAAGTCTTTATAGATACGATCAATCAGCGCGCAGAACGCGCCCACCTCGTCAACGACTTGATCATCGCGGCAGAATATATGCGCGTCGTCCTGCGTAAATTGGCGCACGCGCATAATGCCGTGGAGCGCGCCATGCGCTTCATTGCGGTGGCAACAGCCATTTTCATAGAAACGCAGCGGCAGGTCGCGATAGCTTTTGATGCCTTGGCGGAACACCATGATATGCGCCGGGCAATTCATAGGCTTCATCGCCATCCAGTCGGCATCTGCGGCCACTGTGGGCGCACCGCTTTCGCCATCGGGTACGATATCGGGCACCGCGAACATATTTTCCGCATATTTGCCCCAATGGCCGGATTGTTCCCATTGCCGCACATCCATCATCTGCGGGGTTTTGATTTCCTGATAGCCTGCCCCGTGGATCGCACGGCGCATATAATCCTCCAGCGCGCGATAGATCACATAGCCATTGGGGTGCCAGAATACCGAACCCTGTGCTTCGGACTGCAGATGGAACAGGTCCATATCCGCGCCCAGCCGGCGGTGGTCGCGCTTGGCCGCTTCTTCCAACCGGTGCAGATGTTCGTCGAGCTGTTTTTTGTTCAGCCAGCCTGTGCCGTAAATACGCGATAGCTGCGGGTTCTTTTGATCGCCGCGCCAATACGCTCCAGCCACGCGCATCAGTTTGAATGCTTGCGGGTCTAGCTTTCCGGTCGAGGCCAGATGCGGGCCGCGGCACATATCCATCCAGTCATCACCGGACCAATAAACCGACAGCTCCTCACCCTCTGGTAATTCCGCCGCCCATTCGGCCTTAAAGCTCTCGCCAGCGGCTTTCCATGTCGCGATCAGCGCATCACGCGGCATCACTTCGCGGCGCAGCGGCTTATCAGCACGTATGATCGCGCGCATCGCCTCTTCAATCGCGGGCAGGTCTTCCTCGGAAAACGCGCCGCGCGATGCCGGGGCCATCACGTCATAATAAAAGCCGTCATCAGTGGACGGGCCAAAAGTGATTTGTGTGCCGGGAAACAGGCTTTGCACCGCCTCGGCCAGCACATGGGCGAAATCATGCCGGGCAAGCTCCAGCGCGTCTGCCTCGTCCCGTGTGGTGACAAGCGCAAGGTTCGCATCGCCATCAAACGGCCGCATCGCATCGCGCAATTCTCCGTCAATGCGTGCAGCGATCGTGGCTTTGGCAAGGCCGGGGCCGATTGCGGCGGCAATATCAGCAGGAGTGGAACCGGGCGCAACTTCGCGCACAGAGCCATCAGGTAAAGTGATTTTGAACATTTCAGACATGCAATTGCCTATGCCGAGGACAAAGCCGCGCGGCAAGGGTTTGCAGGACGCATGAGTATTATGGAAAGGACGCTTGACATATAGGCGACTCGAAAGTAAAGCTTTCTTGTCTAATTAACAAGGAAGCTTGATATGCACCCGATCTTTCGCGACCCAGCCTATAACCGCTATCTCAAACGCTTCATTCCGGCGTCGGTTATTTATGCGATGGCGATTGTTCTTGCGAGCGTGATGATCCCTGACAAAGCAAGCGCGTCGCCAATGACCATTGGCATTGCGCTGCTGCCGGGTCTTGCATGCACCATCATGATCTGGGCGATGGCAAGGCTATTGGTCGAGATGGAAGATGAATATCTGCGCCTAATCGAGATTAAAAAGGCATTGATCGCTACAGGTTTTGCTTTGGCCATTGCCGCAACTTGGGGCTTGCTCGAACTCTACACCGATGTGCCCAAACTGCCGGTGTTCCTGATGTTCCCCATCTGGTGCGGCGGGTTGGCCGTCGGGCAATTGTGGCTGAAAGTGAAAAGCGCATGACGTCAATTGAGCACATCAAAAAGAAAGCGGTTGCCGATAGAAAATTTTGGACGACGGTGGGGTTAGTGCTGCTAGCAGGTAGTGCTATTCTTGATACAGCTTTGGGATTTGACTGGATACTATCGATTCTTGTGGCGCTTATTTTGCCATTCAACCTTTTTCGAAACGCACGGCAGGCCAAGATAACGGGCGATCAATATCTGATTTTTTCCGAGTACCGTCTTCATGCCATCATGATGACGTTCGCGTGTTCGGCTGTGTTTATAGTCGAAGGTTTGAAACGGGCTGGCGTAAAAATCGAGCTGAGCACAAGCAACATCCTGCTTATGTCTTTGGGTATCGGATTAATCTTTCTGATAATTTACGACCGGCTTTTCAACAAAGGCGATGCAGAGTGAAAAACCGCCTCAAAGTCCTGCGCGCTGAACGTGATTGGAGCCAGCAGGATCTGGCCGAACGCCTCGCCGTTTCGCGGCAATCGGTGAACGCGATCGAGACGGGAAAATATGATCCGTCGCTGCCGCTGGCGTTCCGTATTGCCGATGTTTTCGACAAACGCATTGAGGATATCTTTGTACGTGATTGATGCCGCTTGACCACACGCCCCCCGCTTGCCATCATTTGCAACTGTAAAGATGGGGGAAATGCTTTGAGCGACTATGACGAAACAATAGGCCGGGCACGCCCCGTCTCAGTCTCGGCCTTTGGCTTTCATGGTAATTGGGTCGATTTTATGAAAATCGCGGTGCCCAATTTGTTGCTGACTGTTGTTACACTAGGCATTTACAGGTTTTGGGCGACGACACGCGAACGGCAGTATTTGTGGAGCCAGACGCAGTTTATTGATGAGCGGCTGGAATGGACTGGCACAGGCATGGAGCTGTTTGTCGGTTTCATCATGGTGTTTTTCCTGATCGGTGTGCCGTTTGCGATCATCCAACTGGTGGCGCAAGGTGCGATTTTTCAGGGCCAGCCTGTCGTTGCCGGGGTGTTGACCTTTGTGATGTTCATGATCCTGTTCTATTTGACGGGTGTCGCGTATTTCCGCGCGATGCGCTACCGGTTAAGTCGCACATATTGGCGCGGTATTCGCGGCGGCACCGATGATCCGGGCTTTCATTACGGGCTTTCCTATATGTGGAAACACACCGTTGCCGCGATCCCGCTGTTTTTGCTCTATCCATGGGCAAGTATTTCATTGTGGAATGAACGCTGGAACGCCATGAGCTTTGGCCCATACCGGTTCGAGGCCAATGCGCAGTGGACTAAGCTGATGAAGCGCTATTTGCTGTTTTATCTCGCGCCATTTTTGATTTTTGTCGCTGCGATCTATGCCGGCATTCAGGAATCCCGCGGTGGCATGGGCGCGGGCGGAGTGGCGGCGATGGGCGGATTTGTCGCGCTGATTATCGTCGCAGTCTATATCCTGATGCCGTTGGCCGCATTGCTGTATTATTCGAAATTCCTGCGTGTCGGCGTCGGCGGCTTGCGGATTGGCGAGCTGGAGTTTGAATTTAAGGCACGCTCGCCAGACTGGATTTTGTTCTTCCTTGCCAATTGGCTGATCTGGGGCATTGCCATTGGTCTGGCGTTTGTGCCGATTGCGTTTGTCATGGGCGAAAATAGCTTTTCCCCCGAAGTATTCGGCGAGAATATGAGCGCAGCCGTTATCGGCACCTTGGCGCTATCTGCAGTCATTGGCGTGATCACTGTCGGGCTGGTCAATGCGCTGATCCGCTATCGCAGCTGGAAATTCTTTGTCACGCATATGGAGGCCTATGGCGAGGTTAATCTCGACCGGATGAGCCAGTCTGAAACGGTAGTCTCTGGCCATGGCGAAGGCTTGCTCGATGCCTTTGACGTGGGGGCGATTTGAGGACGATATGACGCAGTTTTTCTCCGCATGGCATTTTGATGGCAAAACTGCGGTGCGCCGCAAGGTTGATGTAGAGGTCGTCGGCGCTAGCTTTCTTTTAGTTGAAACGGAAAGACGCCATGGCCCGTTTGGCTTTGCCGAACTGCGCTATGTTGGCGAACAGGGCGGTGCTGATGTCTACAGGCTGGACGGAGATGATGGCTGGCGGCTTGGCCTTAATGGACCAGTTCCTGACGAGCTTGTCCAAAAGTTGCCAGCAAAGCGCAAATATGGCGGCTTTATTGACCGCATCGGTCTTGGTCCGGCGAGTATTGCGCTTGCCCTTGCCAGTGTCGCAGCGGTGGCTGTGGTGGTGATGAGCCCGCAATGGTTGGCACCGTTAGTGCCGGTTGGCGTGGAAAAGAAACTCGGTGATGCGCTGGTCGGTGATTTTGGCGGGCGCTTT
>JAAFIB010000052.1 GCA_013297725.1 Sphingomonadales bacterium | reverse complement strand
TCATGGCAATCGGCGCCGCCGACCCGGTTATCACGCCCGCCGCCATGCAAAAGCTACGCGCCGACATTCGCGGCTGCCCAGAACCGATGGTGATCGAAGAAGCCGGGCATTTTGTGCAAGAGTGGGGCGAACAAGTTGCAACAGCCGCATTAGAGGCGTTCGGATTCTCCTAGCGTAACGCGGTAGGAGATAGGTTGGCGCTGAGACTGGTATTACGAATACCACAGTAGGACATTTAAGTACGATAATATATATTATGTTAAGTAAAGTATCGGCGGCACTGTGTTACGGCTTCAAAGTCATTACATCGCCTGTCACATTCCAGCTTTCAAAATCATCCAGAAAATTCATTCCGACCACATTCGTGTCGCCAAAACCTTCAGCTACAACCACTTCATGCTGTTCAACTGCAAAGTCTCCGACGGTCATCGAAGCGACCTTCGCGGTTCGTGCTTTGATGATGCTGTTTGCAGTGTTGAGTTCAATTGCCTGATCAGCTGGATCAAGCACCAGCTTTGCTCCGCGTGCGGTATCGCCGTTGATCGCGGTCAAGGACGCGCCGCTATCAACCATTAGATCGGTCTGGTGGCCGTTTAGTTCAGCACGAAGCCAGAAATGGCCGTCGTCTTGCCGAACCAACCGAATTTCGCCTCCTTCGACGCTTTGCCGTGGTGCTCCGGTCAGTTCACCGGTTACGCGGTTCCATGCCATTTCAAATTCGGGCCGAAAGCTCATGACAACAAATACAGCCGCAAAAATTGCAACCCATGCCAATAGCATTTTCATGTATTGCTTCATCGGCAATCGGCGCGCGGCCAATGATCCGACCAACAGCATGACAACAATCAAGCCGTAAATCATGCGTGCGTTGTCATCTGAATCCATGGAATTACAATCCCTAATTGCTACTACCGAACAGCCTTGCTGAACAAACGGTAGAAATTATCACTACTAAGCCGGGCCAATTCCTCTACCTTTATACCGCGCAGATTAGCAATGAATTGGGCCGTGCTGGCAACAAACGCTGGTTCGCAGGACTTACCCCGATGTGGCACTGGCGCCAGAAATGGTGAGTCTGTCTCTATCAGCAGCCGATCCTCAGGAATATCTCGCGCCACATCCTGCAAATCCTTGGCGTTCTTAAACGTTACGATGCCTGATATGGAAATATAAAGCCCCAGATCAAGCGCCTTTCGGCCAAATTCGGCACTGGCGGTGAAGCAGTGGATGACCCCGGGATAAGCCCCCTTCCCCATTTCATCTGTCAAAATCTCGGCGGTGTCGGCTTCTGCATCGCGCGTGTGCACGATCAAAGGAAGCCCTGTTTCGCGTGAAGCCGCAATGTGTTCGCGAAATCCAGCACGTTGCTGTGCGCGGTCGCTGTGGTCGTAATAATAATCGAGACCAGTCTCTCCAATGCCGATAACCCGCGGGTTTTGAGCCTTTGCGACCAGCTTTGCGGTGTCGACGCCAACATGCGCATCGGCCTCATGCGGGTGAATACCCACAGACGCCCATACATCGCTCTCGCGTTCCGCAAGGCCGATAACATCGTCCCATTCACATTCCCGCGTCGAGATGTTGAGCATCGCGCCGACGCCAGCTTCGCGCGCACGGTTCAGAACCTCGCTTTGATGCTCGACGAGGCCTTTGTAGTTCAGATGACAGTGTGAATCGACGAACATTAGGCTACCGCTTCCTCGACAGTCAGTTCAAGACGCGGAAAAAGACCCACAGGCTGTTCGAGCCGGAAATCACTTTCGGCAAGCGGAGAATACCAATGGCTAGCGATGCCGTTGAAATCTCGCACAGTATTGGGAATTCCCATGCGTTCTAATAACAAATCTGCGCTTGTTGGAATGATTGGCGAGATCGCCACAGCCAGCTGGGCAATGCAGATATAGAGCGTCGCCAGCACTGCCTCCATCCGTTCAGTATCGGTTTTTTTCAGCGCCCATGGCGCTTGTGCATCAATATAAGCATTACAAGCAAACACAGCGTTTATCCACGCCTCGGCAGCTTGTGATAACGCCAAGTCGTTAAAGGCCGCGGGGATTGTTTCTGAAACTGCTTTTCCAACCAATTCAAACAATGCGTTATCTTCGTCGCTATATCCGTTGATTGTAGGAAGATATCCGTCGCAGTTCTTGAATATCTGGCTCAAAGTCCGTTGCGCCAGATTACCAAAACTATTGGCCAATTCGGCATTACAGCGGGCCACAATTGCCTCTTCGCTCCAGCTGCCGTCCTGTCCAAAACTGACTTCACGCAAAAGGAAATAGCGGAACTGGTCAACGCCGTAACGCTCGGCCAATTCAAGCGGATCCGCCGCATTGCCCGCTGACTTTCCCATCTTTGCGCCGTCACGCGCCAATATGAAGCCATGACCAAACACTTGTTTAGGCAACGGCAGTCCAGCGGACATCAAGAACGCAGGCCAATATACCGCATGAAAACGCACGATATCCTTGCCGATGATATGCACATTTGCGGGCCAAAACCGACTGAATTCGCCTTCGGCATCTGGATAACCTATGCCCGACAGATATGTCGTCAGCGCATCGACCCAGACATACATCACATGCCCGGGCGATCCCGGAACCGGCACGCCCCAGTCAAAGCTAGTGCGCGACACGCTTAGATCCCGCAATCCGCCTTCGACAAAGCGGAGCACTTCGTTTTTACGGCTATCCGGGCGGATAAAGTCGGGATTATCCCGGAAATGCGTCAGCAATTGATCCTGATATTTGGACAACCGGAAAAACCAGCTTTCCTCTACGGTCCATTCAACCGGCGTGCCTTGTGGTGAGAGCTTTTGCTCCCCCTCGCCGCCGGTTACTTCGTCATCGGCATAATAGGCTTCGTCTCGAACCGAATACCAACCTTCATAGCGATCAAGGTACAGATCACCGTTCGCTTCCATGGCCTTCCATAATGCAATGCTGGCGGCATGATGTTGCGCATCTGTGGTGCGCATGAAATTATCATGCGATATATTCAGTTTACCGCACATATCCTTGAAATATGATGACATTTCATCAGCGAATTCCAAAGTCTCACGCCGAGCATTGCGCGCGGTCTGCGCCATTTTCAGCCCGTGTTCGTCTGTGCCAGTAATCAGCCGCACATCGCGGCCCATCAACCGTTGAAAACGGGCAATGGCGTCGGTGGCAATCGCTTCATAGGCGTGCCCGATATGCGGGCGGCCGTTGGGATAGGCGATGGCGGTGGTGATGTAATAAGGTTCTGACATGCTACTTCGCTGAATGGGCCTAGTTTGACCGTGGCTTAGGGTTTTGCAGCGATGCCAGCAAGCTTCCCATTTGAAAAACGACGGCTTGCTTATCAAGCGAAATGCCGATGGCCCGCGCAGCGAGCGTTTCTGCCGCATGAAACGCCTCGATTGCTGGCATAACTGTTGCTGGCTGCTGCGTGCGGGCAAAGGCCGCAATTCTTGCAGGGACGCGGCGAAGAAAGGCTTCATAGCGTGTTTGTGCAGCCTTTAGCGACAATTTTTCAGCCAGGCTGTGCCGTATCGCGTTGCTGGCATCGCCTGTATTGATCAACATATCCATGGCCGCTTCAATCTCGCCCAGATCAAGTCCGGCAAATTCAAGTGCTTGCCCGGGCAATCCACCGCCAGAACGAACAAGCAGCTCGCGCTCGTCGCCCGAAATTTCAGGCGCTACATCCGATAGAACCCGGCGCATGCCATCATCATCCAGCGGATCGAAACGGAGCATTTGGCAGCGTGACCGGATCGTCGGCAACAACCGGTCGCTGGCATGACTTACCAGAATGAAATAGGTTCCGATCGGTGGCTCTTCCAATGATTTGAGGAGAGCATTGGCCCCTCCCCGTTCCAAATCATCAGCAGCATCGATGATAACGGCACGTTTGGGCCCCATTGATGGCCGCGTTGTCAATGCGCGCTGAATCTCGCGAACCTGATCAATGCTGATGGAACGCTTCAGCTCTGCATCAGGATCAGCAGCCTCTCCCTCCTTTGGGGGCTCTTTTGGCAATCGCTGCAGCCGGATAACATCGGGATGATTATGCTGAGCAATCAGATGACTGTGACGCCCATCAGGATCAACCAAAGCCGCCGCCGCACGTGCGGCAAACCCCGCTTTACCGATACCGCGTGGTCCAGCCAATATCCATCCATGGTGCAGTTTTCCGGCGTGCAAACCCGCAGAAAACTGTGCCCAATTGGCATCATGGCCGATCCAGTTTGACGTCATGATGGCAACAAATCGGCGATAGCTGCAATCAAGCGCGTGGTGACATCGTTCGCCTCACCGGCGGCATCGATAAGCCTGACACGGTCTGGTTCGGTGGCGGCAAAGCTATGAAATGCCAGGCGCACATTCGCGTGGAATTCAGCGTCGCGGCCGCCGATCCGGTCTGATTGGCCGTTGTCACGTGCCGAGGCACGGCTTGCCGCCTCTGCGTCACTAAGGTCCAGCACCAAAGTGCGATGCGGCAAAAAGCCTCCACTGCCGATCCGGTGCAATTCCATTATGTCTGCATCGCCAAGGCCAAGGCTGACGCCCTGATACGCACGGCTGCTATCGATGAAGCGGTCGGATATCACCCATTTTCCTGCGGCGAGCGCCGGCTTGATAAGCTTTTCGACATGATCACCCCGTGCTGCTGCAAACAAAAGCGCCTCGGGTCTTGCTCCCCAGCGATCATCGTCACCGCCAAGCAGCAACTGCCGGATAGCCTCTGCCCCTTCTGTTCCGCCCGGTTCACGCGTTAAAACAACGTTCAGGCCGCGGCTTTCCAGCGCGTCTTTCAGTGCAGTAATCTGCGTCGATTTCCCAACGCCCTCACCGCCTTCGATGGACAAAAACACACCGCCTGCCATTATGCCCCCACCAGCGTTTTCATACCATTCCAAGCGCGTCCGAAAAAGCCTGCTGTGCCGACGCTTTCAGCAGCAACTAATGGCATTAGCTGTCTGCTGCCATCCGGAAGCTTGACAACCAATTGCGCAAGCTCTGTCCCTTTGGCGAAAGGAGCCCGCACTGGGCCTTTATAGCGAATGGTCAGACTGATCGGCTTAGTTGAACCTTTAGGCAGCGTCGCCGCCAGATCGCGAGGGGCGATAAGCCTTATCTTACTCTTGTCGCCCAATTGTACGGGAACCTCAGTAACAACCCGGTTACGCGCAAATAATGGCTTGGCTTGCCACGCGTCAAAGCCCCATTTCATCATACTCCGCGCTTCATCAATGCGCGCCGCCTGCGTTGGAAGCCCTGCAATCACTAGCAATAGCCGCCTTTTGCCCTGCAATACCGTGCCAACAAGGCAATATCCGGCTTCGTCGCTATGCCCTGTCTTCATGCCATCGGCTCCTGCGATAGCACCCAGCAGCGGGTTGCGATTGGCCTGTGTTACGCCGTTCCAAGTGAAGTTTCGTTGACCAAAATACTGACGGAATAATGCAGGGTGATCGGTAACAATCCGGTTTGCCAACAACGCCAAATCATGCGCCGTTGAATATGTCTGCCCTTCATCCGGCCAGCCATTGGCAGTACCAAATCGGCTGTCTTTCATCCCAAGCCGTTTGGCTTCTGCAGTCATGCGCTTGGCGAATTCGGCTTCGGTCCCGGCCATTCCTTCGGCCAACACAACCGAGGCATCATTGCCCGATACGGTCAAAATGCCGTGCAGCAGGTTCTCGACCGATACATCCTCGCCCAGCTTTAGGAACATGCTGGACCCGGTGTTGTTCCATTTTGTCCAGGTTGCGTCTTTGACGGGAAAGGTTTGATTGGGCTTTAATTTGCCAGCTTTGATCGCCTCAAACGCGACCCATGCGGTCATCATTTTCGCCATTGATGCAGTTGGAATACGCCGGTTCGCATCGCGCGAATACAATGCCGCACCGGACGAAACATCTTGGAGATAGGCGACCGGAGCCGCGCTTTCAAAAGCAACGGGCGCGGCTGGTGCAGCAGACGCTAACAGGATCGAGGCGAACATCATCACCGCCTGTTAGCGAGCATCGCAAAGCTGCGCTAGCTATAGCTATTCGCGAAACAATCTAGCCTGAGGATAACCGCGTTTTTGTGCATCAGACAGAGCCCTTTGTCCCTCTGCCTCAGTCGCAAATGGGCCAAAGCGGACACGGAACAGACGGCCATCGGAGCTAGTTGCAACTCCAGCGCCCATTTTGCGGGCTAACTCATCGGCGCGGGCGCGCGATGAGAATGCTGCAATTTGCACAACATACCCCGCTGCGGCGGCCTGTGTTGGCGCTGGCTTAGCGGCTAGTTTTGCGTTGGGCTTTGCCGCCGATGCACCTTCACGCACAAAACGGCCGTCTGACGTTGGCTCTGATCTTGGCTGCGGCGATGGCGAGCCAGCAGCTGCTTTTACAGGAACCGGCTTTGCAGATGCCGTTATCCCTGCAGGCCTTGGCATTTTGCTCAACTTCTCGCGCAGAATTTTCAGCAGCGATTCGGGCGTGTCGATGCGTGTGGATGCAGGCTGCCCGTTGCGCAACATTGCACGCTCTTGTTCTGGCGGGTTAAGTTTGCGCACTCTGACTCCGGCCACACCTTGCGCGGTGATACCCAATTGTTTGGCTGCGCCTTCCGAGAGGTCAATCAAACGATCATTGGCGAATGGTCCGCGATCATTGACGCGCGCCAGAATTGTGCGCCCCGTATCCAGCGATGTTATCTCGACATAGCTTGGCATCGGCAGCGTTTTGTGCGCCGCTGTAACGGCCGACGGCATGAACACCTCTCCATTGGCCGTGTTACGTCCCTGCAATTCAGCTCCATACCAGCTGGCATAGCCAACCTCGTCATAGGCAGCGATATCTGCAGGTGTGTAGGTTTTATTGCCAACTTGATACGGCGAGCCCAGACGAACTGGAAAATCCGATACGCCCTTCGTCAGCGTCTCTGCAGCAGGCGGCAGATCACTCAGCTGTTTATCACCGCCGCCACAGGACGCCAGAAATGCGACAGCTGCTGCGCAGCTTGCAAGCTTAATTGTGTATCGCATCAGCCAGTAACCCCACAGAAAGTGCGTAAAAATTCGAACAATTATAGTCTAATATCGCGCGATAGTTGCTACCGAGTAAATAAGCCGTTTTTCCTTCACCATCGGGTTCGATCAGCGTTGCGAGCATATCACCTTTTGGCCATCCACCCTGCGGTGCAAAGCCCAAAGCACGCCATTCCGACAGGCGCATCCATTTACTGTGCCGGGCGAATACCCGGGGACAGCGCGGCGCAGCTAAGCCACTTTTAATTGTGGCGCGATTCAGATTGGACGGTGTGTTGACCGCAAAACCCCATGGTTCGTCGCGCCGCCATCCAGCGTTGACCAGATAATTGGCAATTGACGTCATCGCATCAACTTCGCTGCCCCAGATGTCAGCATAGCCATCACCATCGCCATCGCGTGCGAGCTTAAGATAAACAGACGGTAGGAACTGAGGCTTGCCAAGCGCCCCTGCCCAGCTGCCGGTAATGGCAGATTGCGGCACGCCTTTATCAATCATTTTCAAAACAGCGACAAATTCGCCCTCAAACAGCGGACGACGGCGACCTTCGAACGCCAACGAAGCCAGCACTTCTGGCGCGTTAAAGTTGCCCGTTACGGTGCCATAATTGGTCTCATGCCCATAAATCGCGAGCATCACTTCTTCTGGCACGCCAGTCTGCGTCTCAATCCGCTGAAGCAATGGACGCAATTCGGTATATTTCGTGCGCCCACGGCTGATGCGCGCTGCGTCGACGTGTTTGCTTTTATACGGCGCAAACATCGGAACCGGCGCATCAGCGGCACCTTCTGGTTGTTGGCGATCCAGTGCTACCGCGCGGGCATTATAGCGCAGATTGGGGATTACGCGATTTAACGTCGCTGCAGTAACGCCTTCATTTGCAGCTCTTATCCGCACAGTTTCTAGATATTCGCGATAGCCCGCCGGCACAGAGCTTGCATCCTGTGCCTCAACAGGGGCCGATCCTGTAAGCGCTGAAAATGCCGAGGCCACAGCCAAGATCGGCAACATCATAATGCGCAACTTATTCACGGATAATCCCCTTAACATCGAACATATCCAGCGCCTTACCATAGAAGACGCACAGTTTCGCAATCAATTAACCATCTTGCCGCTTCAACACTTCGCTTTGGCGCACATAAATGATCAATCCCGACTTGCGCCAAAAGCGTTCAGCGGATATGCGCCGCCGCAGAGTGGACAGGTGGCCGAGTGGTTTAAGGCAACGGTCTTGAAAACCGTCGTGGGTGGAAGCTCACCGTGGGTTCGAATCCCACCCTGTCCGCCAATTACTTTTCAGGCTGTAGTTTTGCGCCGTTTGCGACGTTGTCGCCGAATTGGGTGGTAATCGAATCAACCACTGCTTTTATCTCTTCGTTGGCATACTCGATTGCATCAGCCTGTTTGGATTTAAACCCAAGCTCTGCCTTTACGATGAGGTCGAAATACGTTTTGCGCGTGTCAACGCACGCAGCCGCGACTTGATCGTTAAATTCCGACGCTGACTTCTTTGCCTCAACCGCCTCATTGTGCTCTTTTACCAAGCAATTGTTGAACGCTTTACGGGCATCGTCTTGCGGATCGCCCTTCATTGCCGCCATATTCAGCGCCATCGCCATTGCCATAGATGTTAATATCATCATGTTGCTCCCCAGCATTTTTTGAACATCGTTATCGGATGAATATATCACATTCCGGATCGGACCTGCAATATCGTGCAGCGCGACTGAATCGATCCTGAATTTAAGCGGCTAACGTATCTGTTTACCACCTTTTACAACAGCATCGACGGTCTCTAGCTCGCGGACATCCTTTAACGGATTGCCATCAACTGCAATGATATCGGCGAACCGCCCAACCTCGATCGCACCGACATCTTTATCACGGCCCAGCGCCTGTGCCGCATTGCGAGAGGCGGCCTGAATAGCCTCAAGCGGTGTCATGCCATATTCCACCATTGTCCTAAACTGTTTGCCAATATCGCCATGCGGCATCACGCCTGCGTCCGATCCAAACACCATCTTGACGCCTGCCTTATGCGCTTTGCGAAAATTATCGCGCTGAATCTGGGCGATCTCCCGATCTTTACGCAGATTATCCTCCAGAACGCCGTTCTTGGCGCCTTCGGCTTGAGTGTAATCGGTATTATAGATATCCATCGAAAACCAAACGGGCCGGGCACGGGCAACGGCCAGCTTTATGCCCTCATCATCCACCAGCGAGGCATGTTCGATTGTATCGATCCCCGCCTTAATCGCCGCTTTGATGCCATCACCTCCATGCGCATGGGCCGCGACGCGGATACCCCATTGATGCGCCTCGTCCGCAATCACGCGCATATGCTCTTCGGATAATTGCTGCTGCCCGGGTTCGGTATTGCGTGAGAATACACCACCAGTGGCGCAAATCTTGATAACCTCTGCGCCATATTTGCGTTGTCGCCGCACCTGATAGCGTAGTTCATCCACGCTATCGGCGATGCCTTCGACTTTAGCGTCTTTCTCCATACTGGGTGGCAGAAACGTGGAGTCGCAATGCCCGCCGGTCGCGCCAATGGCATGGCCCGCAGGCACAATACGTGGCCCCACCGCATAACCATTGTCGATGGCCTGTTTCAGCCCGATATCGTTGCGGTTGCTGGCACCGACATTGCGCACTGTGGTGAACCCTGCATCCAGCATCGCCCGGGCATTGCTAACCGCCGTCATGCCCCAGAAGCTATCGGTAAATTCAAGTCCTCGATAGCCGCCAATATCCGCAGGACTATCCAAATGGACATGCATATCGATTAGCCCGGGGAGCAACGTCCGGTCGCCAAGATCGATATGCTTGGTATCGCTGCTCCACCGCACCACACGTGCGTCGGCGATGCTGGTGATACGGCCATCCGCGTCCACAAAGATCGCAGGGTTATCGATCATTTTTCCGGTCAGCACATCCAGCATGCGCGCGCCTGTGATAACGCTATTCTGTGCCTGGGCAGGTGCCAAAGACAACGCTAATGCAACACCCAAAACCCCAGCATTTCTTAGAAAGTTAACGCCATACCCCATGGTCTTGATCCTTAAAGATTCGTCTTGATACAGGGATGGCAAAATGCGGCGATATAGAACAGCAAAATCGCGTCGCTCAAATGCAATGGCGGCGAAGCGCATCGTAACTGGAGCGGCAAGCGTCGGCGATGCGCTGTTCGAAATCGGTTAACCCGGATTGAAGTGTCGGCGGGCCAAAACCTTCACTGTTCCAGACGGCATTGTACCAATGTCTTCCCCATATGCCGTCGTCGGGATGCGCTCCCTTGGCCCAACCGAGCATGGCCGGGTCCCACTCGATCCCGATTGTTTCGCACAGGGCCGCCAGTTTTCCGGCGGGATCAGCGAGGATCGCATTGCCATCGACAACCGGAGCGGGCCGACCGAGCATTTCCGAAACCCGGCGATGATATTCAACCAACCTTTCAAAACCCAGCTGCCGAGCGTCCACCAGTTCATTCTTGTGCCGATAACTGGCGACCATCAGATCGGGATCGCGGATCAGAAAGACGTGCGTGTGATCCGGAAAATCATCAACACTGATCGGCCCTTCCATATGGTGCGACATATGCTTCTGGTACCAAACCGACTTGCCGCCCGGCACCGGCCCGCGCAGCGCGGCGGCGACCGATTGCCAGTCGCAATCCATATCGGCCATGACCTCGTCCGCCATCGCATGCGGCTCACCGGTATCCTTCAAAAAGGCCCCGTAAAAGGGCTCGTCGCAAACCGCACAGTCGGCGCGCGAGGAGAAGCTGCGCATCATCGCAGTCGAAATGTTACGTGGGCCGGACCACATTGCGATGCGGATCGTCATGCGGCGGCGATATCCCGCTCGACCAGCTTCTTGTAAAGCCCCTGCAATCGCTCGACCATCGGCCCCCTCCCCTCGGTCAGCTTGCGCCCGTCGATGGTGTGGGCGGGCACGACGCCTGCAAAAGTGCCCGTGACAAATGCCTCCTCTGCGCCGTAAACTTCGGTCAGCGAGAAATTCTTCTCGAACACCGGAATGCCCTCTTCGCGGCAAATGCGGATGATATTGCCCCGCGTGATCCCGCCCAGACAATAATCACCGGTGGAAGTCCACACCTCGCCTTTGCGCACAATGAAGAAATGCGTGGAATTGCACGTCGCGACAAAGCCATGCGGATCGAGCATCAGCCCTTCATTCGCCCCCGCCTCGGTCGCCTGGATGCAGGCGGTGATGCAGTTAAGCTTTGAATGCGAGTTGAGCTTTGGATCCTGTACCGCCGGATCACCGCGCCGGACATGGACCGTGAAGAGCGTGATGCCCTTTTCGATTACATCGGCGTGCGGCTCCTTGTGCTCGGCGATGATCACGATGGTCGCTGGCGAGACCACAACGCGCGGGTCCTGATAGGGCGTAGAGCGCAAGCCGCGCGTCACCATCAGGCGGATGTGGCAAGCATCCATCTGGTTGGCGGCAATAGTCTCCACAAGGCGGCGAACCATCTCCTCGCGCGAGATGCCAATATCCATCGCAATCGCCTTGGCGCCTTCCCACAACCGGTCGAGATGCTCCTTCAGGAACGCCATCCGGCCTTTGTGAACACGAATGCCCTCCCACACGCCATCGCCCAGCATGAAGCCGCTGTCGAAGACGGAAACCACCGCCTCGGCGCGCGGCGTGAGCACGCCGTTCACGTTGATCAGGATTCGCTCATTACGCGGATCGGGGGTGAAGTCCTGGGTGCCAGCTGCCATCGGGCTTAGGTATCAGATGAGTGGCGCGGCTCAAGCCATTAATGGTCTTTAGTCGGTAATGACGATGACATCCCAATGCTCATCCATCAGCGAAAACCGCTTCGCCTCCTCGGCCTTGAACTTGGCGAGGTCGGGGAAGAGCTTTGCACCGATCGTTTCGACGGCTTTTGTATATCCAGTGCCTTCGCCCACGGCATCCTCGGCACTGCGATAGGTGATGGTCACGCGCCAGTCCCAACGCTCCTCACCCGCCATATGGTTGTAGGGCGTCGTCGCGCTGATTGCCGTTATGTAGCCCTGCTTCTTCAGTTCATCGAGAATGGGTTGGTGGTTTTTGGCATAGAGCGCCTTGAATTCGTCCATCGCGCCCCAGCGGATGCGATAATAATATTCGACGGTGACCGACGTCGTGGCAACTGCCATTTTGACGGCAGGTTCAGCGGACACCGCAGCCGACGGAGCTGCTCCTGCCAGCAGGAGCAAAGGCCATAATGCTTTCATACCGATCCCTCCCAAACTACATATGTAGCATCTTGCCATAGGCCCCAAGCACACTCTCGTGCATCATCTCGCTCAACGTCGGATGCGGGAAAACGGTGTGCATAAAGTCGGCTTCGACCAACTCAGCGGTTTTGCCGATGGTATAGCCTTGGATCAGCTCGGTTACTTCCGCGCCAACCATATGCGCGCCAAGTAGCTCACCGGTTTTCGCGTCGAAAACGGTTTTGATAAACCCTTCCGCTTCGCCAAGCGCGATGGCTTTGCCGTTGCCGATGAAGGGGAAGTTGCCAACTTTGACCTCGTAACCGGCCTCTTTGGCTTTGGCCTCGGTCATGCCTACGCTTGCGACTTGCGGGTGGCAGTATGTGCAGCCGGGGATGTTCAGCGGATCCATTGCATGCGGATGACCGCCAGCGATGGCTTCGGCCGCGATCACGCCTTCATGGCTTGCCTTATGCGCCAACCAAGGCGGCGCTGTGACATCGCCAATGGCCCAAATACCGTCAACATTCGTGCGGCACATCGGGTCAGTGTCGATATGACCCTTTGTGGTTTTGATACCGAGTGCCTCTAGCCCGATGTTCTCGGTGTTCGGCACGATACCGATGGCGACGATGCAGTGGCTGAATTCTGACGTAACGACTTTGCCGTCTTTACTCTTGATCGCGGCAGAGACGCCGGTCGCGCTGGCTTTCAGGCTCTCGACCCCTGCCCCGGTCATGATTGTCATGCCCTGCTTCTTCAACGATTTTTCCAGGAAGGTAGAGACATCAGCATCCTCCACCGGCACGATGCGATCCAGCATCTCAACGACCGTAACTTCCGCACCCATATCATTGTAGAAGCTTGCAAATTCGATGCCGATTGCGCCCGATCCGATGACCAACAGTTTCTTCGGCATTTCGGGCGGCACCATCGCGTGACGATAGGTCCAGATGCGTTTGCCGTCGGCAGGCGCAAAGGGCAGATCGCGAGCGCGGGCGCCAGTGGCGATGATGATGTTCTTGGCGGTCAGCTCTTCGGTTTTGCCATCTTTGGTGACGGTCAGCTTTCCGGGAGCCGTGATTGTGCCGTCACCCATATGGACGGTGATCTTGTTCTTTTTCATCAAATGGCCGATGCCCTGATTCAGCTGCTTCGCCACCCCGCGCGATCGCTTCACCACCGCGTCGATATCCGCACTAATACCGCTTGCGGTCAGGCCATAATCACCCGCATGTTGCATATAATGATAAATCTCCGCCGAACGCAGCAGCGCTTTGGTCGGGATACAGCCCCAGTTGAGGCAAATACCACCAAGATTCTCCCGCTCAACAATCGCGGTTTTCAGCCCAAGCTGCGCGGCGCGGATAGCGGCCACATAGCCACCGGGGCCAGAGCCGAGAACGATAAGGTCGTAGTTAGTGGGCACAATTATGGCACCTTTCGAAATTGTAATGTCACACGCCATTTAAACAGACGCAAAGCGGTCCAAATCAGCCCGAGAATGGCTAACAACCAGAACGCACCAGTAATATAATTTTGCCACTTTAACCGAGCGGCTTGCTCAAAGAGCGATTGATCAGCCCAAACTACATCAATATTTGACTTATTGGGAACGATGGACACAAACGAAAAATCGGAGTCCGACAGTAAAAATATGTGTTGAGCTGAGTTTGGGGGAAACCGACGATACACACCTTGAAAACTTCTATCGTCTAACGGAGCGATTGATTGATCTGACGAGAAAAAATCGCCAGACACGTTGCTCCCCGCTTGGATGTTTTCAGCATTAGCGTTGGTACGAATTTCCAATTTGAAATTGGTCAAATCGTCGCTTCCAATATTTTCAACTTTGAGGACGGTTATTCGCCGATTGAGCGTTTTATAGCCTGAATTGCGGAATTGCTCGATAACCATGTCAGGGCTGATCTGCGTTTGCAGTTCCCTGACGAAAAGCACACCATCCGTGCTTGATAATGTGGATGGTAAGAGGGCCGGAACCAACTCCGCTAACAATGCAGCAATGATGGTAAAAATACCTGCAGCTATCGTTTCTCGCAGCCTCAAGCCACCAACCCCAAAGGTTTCTCCACCAGTTCCTTGAACGTTTTCATCAACATCGCTCCATCCGCGCCATCAATCGCGCGGTGGTCGAATGACCCCGTCGCGCTCATCACCGTTGCAATCGCCAGCGCATCGTCGACGACATAAGGCCGCTTTTCTCCAGCGCCGATGGCAAGGATCATCGCTTGTGGCGGGTTGATGACGGCGTCGAATTGTTTGATGCCCATCATGCCCATGTTGCTGATCGACGCGGTGCCGCCCTGATATTCATGCGGTTGCAGCTTGCCGTCCTTGGCCTTGGCCGCCAGCGTCGCCATTTCGGTGGAGATCGCGGAGATGGTTTTGTTGCCCGCATCGGTGATGATCGGGGTGATCAGACCGTTTGGAATGCTCACCGCGACACTGATATCGCTGCGGCTGTATTGCAGCATCGTGTCACCCGCAAAGCTGACGTTGCAGGCCGGAATCTGTGCCAAGGCAAGGCCCAGCGCCTTAATCAGCATATCGTTGACCGACAGCTTAATGCCGCGGCTTTCCAGCGACGCGTTCAATTCGCCGCGCAGTTTCAGCAACGCATCGAGGCGGATATCAACGGTCAGATAGATGTGCGGCACGGTTTGTTTGGATTCGGTCAGGCGGCGCGCAATGGTTTTGCGCATATTGCTCAGCTTGATCGCTTCGTGCGGGATGCCCGTGTCAACTGCCACAACAACGTCCGCGCTGCTGGACGCTGGCGCAGCAGCAACCGGTGCTGGCGCAGGTGCCGCGCCGCCCTTTGCCGCTTCAACATCGGCTTTTACGATCCGGCCATTGGGTCCGCTTCCCGATAATCCAGAAAGATCAATACCCTTGTCCGCTGCAATCCGCTTAGCCAGCGGGCTTGCGATGATGCGATCGGCGGCATCTGTTTTCTTTTCCACCGTTAGCCCTGAGCCTGTCGAAGGGCGTTTGTCGTCTGGACGTACTTCGACAGGCTCAGCACTAACGGTTATCGGGGTAGCAGGCTTAGCGGCAATCGCCTTTGGAGCAACCTTCACCTCATCATCCTCGCCCTGGATCACCGCAATCACTGTGCCAACCTTGACCCCATCGGTCCCCTCAGACACCAGAATCTCTGTGACGATACCCTCGTCAATTGCCTCAAACTCCATCGTGGCTTTGTCAGTCTCAATCTCGGCCAGCAAATCTCCCGAAGAAACACTGTCGCCAACCTTCACTAACCAACGGGCCAATGTGCCCTCCTCCATCGTCGGGGAAAGTGCTGGCATTTTTAGCTCGGTTGGCATGGATGGTCCTGTCTGAATTTGTGCCTGTTATGTGCGGCATAAGGGGTTGGTTTCCCCAGCGTCAAGCCGCTAATGCTTGCGCTTTGCACCTTATTGACGCAGGACATAGCTATTCACGCCATTTAGGCCGATGGGGGACGGCGGAACATGCGCACATATTTGGTAGTTATTGATGAAAGTGCCGAGGCGCGGCTCGCGTTGCGCTTTGCTGCGCGTCGTGCCGCAAAAACGGGCGGTGCATTGCATATCCTATCGCTGGTTGAACAATCCGATTTCGTTGCTTGGGGCGGCGTTCAGGCGACTATGGAGGCCGAAGCACGCGAGAAAGCCGAGGAGATCGTAGCCTCCGCCGCAGGCACGATATTTGACGAACTTGGCCTGCAACCTCTGATCACCGTTAAAAAAGGCGATGGCGGCGACGTTGTCAAAGAGATGCTCGACGAACATCCCGAAATTGCAGCTTTGGTGCTGGGGGCTGCCGCACAAGGCGCGCCCGGGCCACTGGTTGCACATTTTACCGGCAATAACGCGGGGGCATTGCCCTGCCCCGTCATGATTATCCCGGGATCATTAGGCGAAGATGCGATTGATCTGTTGAGCTGAGTGCCAATTTCATAAGGGGGTAAGAGGAAAAAGAGGCGTAGAGGGGTAGCGCAACCTCTCTGCGCCTCTTTTTCCTCTTACCCTCTTATTGAAAATTATCTGCGCCGCCCCTGATGTCGAATGTTCGATGGTCGTCCGCGTTGCCCACCCAGATACTTGCCCTTGTGTCGCGGCCGTTCTTTCCTGTCGGGGGTAAAGCTTGCGCCATCGGGCAGTTCAAACCGCAATGCGCCCGATACCGGATTGGCCTCTGCTAGCCGCAGTTTCAGCCGCATTCCGCGACTATATGTTTCGCCGCTATCCTCGCCCATCAACGTCTGGCTGGCCTCATCATAATGAAACCGTTCCTGCCCCAATGTTGAGACGGGAACTAAACCATCACCGCCAATCGACTCAACTGTAGCGAAAAAGCCGAAATTCTGTACGCCAGTGATCCGTGCTTCGATTATCTCACCGACTTGTGTCGACAAGAACGCAGCGACATAGCGGTCAACAGTCTCGCGCTCTGCCTCCATCGCGCGGCGTTCAGCTTTGCTGATCATTTCTGACGACACATCAAGCCGTTCAAAATCGCGAGTCGTAAGGCCGGTTGTTGGCTTAATGCTATCATCCGCAGGAGCAGGCATTTCTAGCCCGTGCGATGCAACCAATGCGCGGTGGACGATCAGATCGGCATAGCGACGGATCGGCGAGGTAAAATGCGCATAGCTGCCCAGTGCCAGCCCGAAATGCCCCGCATTCTGCGGCGTGTAGAACGCCTGCGTCTGGCTACGCAGAACCGATTCCATCACTTGAGGGCGCAATTCGGGATCCTCAACTTTCGCAAGGATCGCGTTAAAAGTTGATGGACGCACCACCTGCCCCAGCGCAAATTCGATATCGAAAGTTTTCAGATAGTCTTTCAGTGCAACCAATTTCTCGCGACTTGGTGTTTCATGGACGCGGTAAATCAGCGCGGATTTCTTTTCCTCCAGCGCCTTTGCCGCGGCAACATTGGCGGCGATCATGAAATCTTCAATAACCTGATGCGCATCAAGATGCTCGCGCACAGCAACGCCGGTGACTTTCCCCTGCTCGTCTAATGTTATCCGCCGTTCGGGCATGTCGATGGCCAGCGGATCGCGCTTATCCCGCGCCTTTTTCAACAGCGCCCAGCAAGCCCATAATGGCTTTAGCGCAAGCTCCAACATCGGATGATCGAGTTCACCATCGATGGCTTTCTGCGCATCTTCGTACGGAATATTGGCGGAAATCCGTGCAATAGCGCGGGTGAAACGCCATGACGTCACATTGCCGTTCTTGTCGATGACCAGATGGCAAGCCAGCACCGCCCGATCCTCACCAGCGCGCAACGAGCATTTGTCCGAAGACAAAGCATGCGGCAACATCGGCACAACCAAATCGGGGAAATACACGCTGTTCCCACGTTTAGATGCCTCGCGGTCAAGTGCGCTGCTCGGCCTAACATAATAGCTGACATCAGCTATAACGACCAATGCCTTATATCCATTAGGGTTTTTTGGATTATCATCTAGTGTGGCCCATACCGCATCATCAAAATCGCGTGCATCGCGCGGATCAATGGCGACAATCGGTAAATCGCGTAAATCTTCCCGGTTTTCGGCGGTAACGGGTAATCGACTAACCCGTGCCGCTTCATCCTCCGCCTCTTGCGGCATTTCAAACGGAATACCGAATTTATGGATCGCAATCAGGCTGAAACTACGCGGCGCAAATGGATCGCCAAGAACTTGCGTCACCCGCGCCTTTTTCTGCCCAATGCGCCCGCCCAATTCGGCAAGCACCAAATCGCCCGGCTTTGCTTCGCCCAATTCGGACAAAGGTGTATCGAACCGCATCTTCTTATCGGTTGATTTCAGCCAGAACCTGTTGTTGCCGCCATCCTCAACCACGCCCAATATCTGCTCGCTGACTTTCGGCAGCTTCTTCATTGGATAGGCGAGATAGCCCTTCCCGGCTTCTTCGGTGCGCGCAAGGATCCGGTCGCCAAGGCCCAATGCGCTTTTCCGACCGCGTTCAACGACGCGCAGTCTGGGCAGCGGAACGCCCTCTGCCTCCCATTGCTCGGGTACCGCCATCAAAGTGTTTCCGTTCACCTCAACGATTTTGAGAACCGTGACTTTGGGAACTCCGCCCATTTTGTTAAAAGCGCGGCCCGGGGCCAAATCGACAAGCCCTTCGTCAGTCATGTCGCGTAGCAACGCTTTCAACGCGATTTTCTCGCTGCCTTTCAGGCCGAAAGCGCGCGCAATCTCTCGTTTTCCTGCGGGTTCTTTCGATTGCTCGATAAACGCTAATATCTGCTTGCGGGTTGGAAGGCCGGGCTGATGCTGATGCGGCTTTTTTGCCAAACTAATATGTCCGCCCGATAAGGATACGCTCAACTGCGGGTACGCCGGTGAAAAAGCAAACTCCATCAACTGGCGCAGCATTGATAGGGGCATTACGCATAGTAAGCTTAAGCGCTTTTAGCTGTTCGACAATTTTGGTTAAACCATCGCCAGTCGGCCGCGCCCAT
>JAAFIB010000051.1 GCA_013297725.1 Sphingomonadales bacterium | reverse complement strand
AGTGCAACTGACCGAGCTATCAGGCCTAGGCCATCGCCGCATATTGTATCACCCAAAAGCGTTAGGGGCGCTGATAGGTGTGCTTGGTTAAGTGAGGGGGCTTTGAGTGGCAGCTTTGTTGGGGGGTGCTGACTGTCTGGTTTCATCTGAAAATCACAAAAAGCTGACATTGCTGTCCCTACCCGCTAAGCGGGACGTGGTCGGTATCGGGACCCTTTCATCATTCGCCGCTAAGGAAATCATGTGCCTAAAATTGCCTGCTTGCATACCGCTGAAAGCAATATTGCTGTTTTTGAAAAGGCTTTGTTGGCGACTGGTCTCAAAGGGGTGGAATTATCCCATATGGTCCGGCCCGACTTGCTCTCCGATGCGGAGCGCCAGGGCGGGCTGACCGATTCAATTGCTCAACGGACGATGAATATGTTGCAGGAATTGTCAGAAGGGGTCGATGCCGTTCTTCTCACCTGTTCGACATTAGGACCATCAGCCGACGCGCTTGCAGAAAAGTCCGTAAAGCCAGTTCTCCGCGTTGATGCGGCGTTGGCCTCGGAAGCCGTGCGTAATGGTGGTGAGGTAGTAGCACTCTGCGCAGTCGAAACCACGATCGCCCCAACGCGCGAACTTTTTGACCGTGTTGCACGAGCCACGGGAGCAAAAGTGGACGTCCAGCTTGTTCAGGGAGCTTGGGACATTTTCAAATCTGGCGACAATCAAGCATATCTTCAGATGGTTGCCGACGCCGCTCATTTGGCAATCCAAAATGGAGCCACCAAGGTTGCGCTGGCACAAGCTTCGATGGCCGCCGCTATTGAACTGATGCCAAAAGAATCCCCCGTCTTAGACAGCCCGCAGCAAGGTTTATTCGCGGTGGTCTCGGCTTTGAATTAGGTCCGCTTTCAGGCGTCGCATTTCGCTGAACCAACGTCCGAAAACTTGTCGGTTTCTGCCACATCTCGTTACCCCGCACTTGATGCGGGGTTGGGCTTTTCAACGAGGCGGGAGAGAACAAGCCTAGCCCCGTGTCAAGCACGGAGCGACGGGAGTTTGGCTAAATTATGGATGGTCGAATGGATAAAGCCTGTTCGAAAGTCACTTCTCAAGCCTTGAAAATCGCCTGCGTCATAATTCTTGACATTTACAATATGTTCCTATAATGTTCTATCGCTCTTTGATATTGTCAGCACCGCTCACTCGCAGAAATTCTGTAGCAGAACTTAATTTGTCAAATGTTGACAATTTTACACATTTGCGTTCGTCATGGTAAACTTTGGGGTGTCCTGACAGCGCCTGAAACCCATTTAGGCGAGACCGTTGACCTAAGGTCGCCTTCGGCTTCGACAGGCTCAGGTGAGACTTTAGTGAGACCTTTCGGCTCCCACATCATGCCGTCCGCAATTCACGGATGCGTAAAACAAAGCAGTTTAGAGAAAATAGGAGCCGGATGACCCGCCGAAAAATCGTTGCGGCTGCTTCCGTCAGGATCTGACCGGGTTGGCGACGACAGCGCCCATCCGACTCCCGCGCCGCATATGGCGACCCATGGCCGAAAAAGCAAGCGCGCGTAATCGCACAATTTTCGCGCGGATTTTTGAACAGTTTAGATGGTTAAAACCCGCTAGCCACAATCATATACCACCGATTTACCCTGTGTGATTATACCGCTTTAGACATCAGGAGTTGGTCCATGCCTATCAACACGCTCGATAAATCCGCCGTATATTACGATGATGCCGCGCTTGAAGATCGCAGTTCTCCGCGAGTCATGCTTAACATTCCGGCCACTTTGAGGCCATCTGGCGTGACCGGCTTTGGCGTTAATGTGACCAACCTGTCGCTTTCCGGCTTTGCGTGCGAGGCAACCACAGGCATGCCGGTTACGGCGCGCTGCTGGCTTGCATTGCCGGGCCTTGCTCCACTGCAGGCAGAGGTGATCTGGAACAACGGAACAATGGTCGGTTGTGCCTTTGCCAACCTGCTGAACCGGTCAATCCTTGATTCCATCCTCAACCGGTTCGGCGTGGTTATTCCGGCAAACTAACGCGCCGCTGCCGCTTCGGCATCAATCGCCGCTTGCACTTTTTTGTAAAACGCTTCGCGATCCGCTTTCGACTTTTCATCGGTCGCTCGCGGCCAGTTGCTGTTGGATGCGATCACCAGTTTGCGCTTTGCATCAAAAAAGATGCCTTGGCCGAATATGCCTTGCGCCGCGAATGTGCCATCGTCGAACGTCCACCATTGATAGCCATAACCTGCCCCCGGCGCGCCAATATCGGCTTGCTTTGTAGTGGCCGATGCAAACCAGCCATCGGGCACAACCGATACGCCGCCAACCTTTCCACCGCCCTGAACAAACAACCCGAACCGCGCCATATCGCGCACAGAAGCCTGAATGCAGCAACCGCTGATTTCATGGCCGGTTGATCCAAGCAACCAGCTTGCATCCTGCTCCATACCAAATGGCGCCCAGATTTTTTCGGACAGATATTGGGACAAGGTTTTCTTCGAAGCTTTGCTGACCAGCACGCCAATCAGATTGGTTTCACCGGTTTTATAAACCCATTTCGTGCCCGCTGGCGCTTCGCGAGGCAGTTTACGCATATAGCTTACGGTAACGTCGATGCCGGATTCAGCTTTATGCGTGTTAAATCGCGCCACGTCGCTGTTCTTGTCTTCATAGTCCTCGTTCCATTTAACGCCGCTGGTCATCGTCATCAGCTGCTCAACCGTCACATCGTCATAGGCCGATCCCTTCATTTCGGGGATATAAACGGTGACTTTATCCTGCAGGCTTTTGATGTAGCCATCTTTGATCGCGGCACCAACCAGCGTCGATGTCAGCGATTTTGCCACCGAAAAGCTGGTCCATTTGCCATTGCCATCAAAATCGAGGCCGTATTTCTCAACCCGGATTTTGCCGTCATGGACAATGACCAAGCCCGCAGTGCGCTGTGTCTTCATATAGCCATCGAGATCGGCGATGCCCAAAGGCGCGCCTTTGGGCATCGGATAGACTTTGTCTCCAGCCTCAATAATGCTTGATTTCGCAAGCGCCGGTATCCGGTCAATCGCGCGGAATGCGGCGTCGCGTTGCGGGATGGTCCAGAACAGCACGTCGCTATTGGTCGGCAGGTTTGCGGCTAGGTTTCGGGTATCCTTGTCCATGCTGAACCATGTCACACCCAATGCCGCAGCAATCAGCAATATGATCCCCAAAATCCATTTCTTCACAGCGTCGCTCTCCCATTTTTGTTATGCCCTAATTAGCGTGACCTGAGAGACATTAATGCCTCCGCCGCGGAACCCGCCTTCGCAATACATCAGATAATAGCGCCACAGCGCAATGAATTTCGCATCAAAGCCCGGCGGAAGCTTTCCCTCGGCAATCGCTGCATCAAAACATTCACGCCACAACAGTAATGTTTCGGCATAATGCAGGCCGAAATCCTGTTGATCGGTCCAAGCCAGCCCGCGTTTTTCCGCCAATGCGCGAAAGCGGCTTTCGGATAGCAACATGCCACCCGGGAACACATAGCGCTGAATGAAGTCGGCGCTTTCGGCGTAGGATTCAAAGATATCGTCCTCAATCCTGATATATTGCAACGCCGCCCGCCCGCCGGGTTTCAGATTGCGAGCGATAGTATCAAGGTATGATGGCCAATATTGCACACCAACCGCCTCAACCATCTCGACGCTGGCTATCGCATCATATTGCCCTGCAACATCGCGGTAATCGGTCAGTGTAATGGCGGCATTGCCCTGCCCTGCAAGGCGCGCATCGGCGAATGCCTTTTGTTCGGGCGACAAGGTTATGCCATGATATTGAACCGTGTTTCGCTTAAGCGCACTCACCGCCAGCCCGCCCCAGCCGCAGCCAATTTCAAGAAGGCTATCACCGTCTTGCAAATTGAGACGATCAAGGATGATATCCATTTTGCGGTGCTGAGCAGTTTCCAAATCGTCGGCTGGCACCGCTGGAATGTTTGCGAAAACCGCACTGGAATAGGTCATGGTCGGGTCGAGCCACGCGGCGTAAAAGTCATTGCCCAGATCATAATGCGCAGCGATGTTCTCACGCGCATTGGCTTTACTGTTGCGGCGCAATCCGTGCGCGATCCGCCCTGCGAGTTTTGCCAATCCTGACGCTCTACCAACAGCGCCAAGTGTGATGCGGTTGCGCGAAAACAGGTCGAACAGCGGAACAAGGTCCGGGCTTTCCCAGTCACCTGTGACCCAGCCTTCATACCAACCAATTGAGCCGCCGCGCACCAATCGCGTCAACGCACGCCAGTTCTTCAATCGCACTTCAGCGACAGGGCCAGCAGCTCTTCCGCCCAGCATGAACGCCGAACCATCGGGCAGAAACCCGTTTATAGCCCCAACCTCTAGCCCTCGATCAATCCGATCAAGGATTACCAAAAAAAAGCGATCCTCAGCCTTATGCCAAAGGCCGGAGGTGCTCCGCAAAAGGCTCGAAAAAAGACCGCCACCTGTTGCGGGCAATGCTGCCTTTGCAAACAGGTGACGGCCTCTATTGTGTTCTGACGCATTCATAACGTCAGCCTAGCGGTACGCGATTATTTCTTCAATGAATCGCGGATCTCGGTCAGCAAATCGACTTCTGTCGGGCCAGCCTGCGCAACTTTAGTTTTCAACACTTTATTGACCCAGCGCACGAGCATGAAAATCACGAACGCAAAAATCAGGAAGTTGATAACTGCTGTAATAAAAGCGCCGTAGCCGAGCATCGGCACGCCGCCTGCTTTAAGCGCAGCATAATTGCCGGCCGCCGCTGCTTCTTTCAACGCATCGGGCACTGCACCCATGATGAAAAAGCGGCTGGAGAAATCCACGCCGCCAAAAATTGCCGATACAAACGGCATCAACAAATCTTCGGTCAATGATTTGGTGATTGTCGCAAACGCGCCACCAATCATCACGCCAACTGCAAGGTCCAACACATTGCCGCCTGCGATAAATGCTTTAAAATCACTCCACATAACTGATACTCCCCATCTTGCGTAAGCGTGAGTGTTTTAAGAGAATATTAGCAGAAGTCGATAGCTGTAATGTAACATCTGTTTCCATTGAAACCTTTGCGGTGCTGCCCTATGTTAGCAACACACATTCTTGTGGTGTCAGGAGTTTCGATATGCGTTCCGATTTTGCAAAGTTCCTTTTGGTGCCTGTGGCTGCCATTTCAGTCTCTGCGTGTGGCATTAACAGCGTGCCGACGGCTGAGGAAAATGCCAAGGCCAAATGGGCCGATGTGCAGGCCGCGTTTCAAGAGCGCGCTAATCTAATTCCTAACCTTGCCAATGTGGTAAAGGGTGCAGCAGCGCAGGAAAATAAGACACTCACCGAAGTGATAGAGGCACGCGCAAAGGCAACATCCTCCACAGTCAACGTCACCGGCGCAGACTTGAACGACCCGGCAAAGATGGCCGCGTTCCAATCAGCGCAAAACCAGCTGTCGGGCAGCCTGTCTCGATTGCTGGTTTCGGTTGAGCAATACCCGCAGTTGAAAAGCCAAGAGGGCTTCTTGAAATTGCAGGATCAATTGGAAGGCAGCGAAAACCGCGTCCGCATTACGATCCGCGATTATAACGAAGCAGTGCGCCAGTATAATACTACGATCCGCACCTTCCCCGATATCATAGGTGCCAAGGTGATCCACGGCGCAAAGGAAATGGTGCCTTATAAATCGACCACTGAGGGTGCAGAGGCAGCACCTGTTCTGGATATGGCGCCCAAGCAATAACTTCCCCCATTTAACGGGACAAAATGATGCGTAAGGCCATTGGCCTATTGATGCTGTTGATGCTGGCTTTGTCAGGGAATGTTGCTTTTGCGCAGACATTCCCGGCGCTGACTGGCCGCGTCGTTGATGAAGCCAATTTGCTTGATCCGGCGCAGGAGGCGGCGCTGACAGCTAAGCTGGAAGGGCTAGAGACGCGCACCAAACGCCAGTTCGTGGTCGCAACGCTGAATAGCCTGCAAGGCTATGACATTGCCGATTACGGTTATCAGCTAGGCCGCAGCTGGGCCATTGGGCAAGACGGTAAAGGTGAAGTTGAAAAAGATAATGGCGTGATCCTGATCATTGCGCCAAACGAACGCAAATTGCGTATCGAAGTTGGTTATGGCCTAGAACCCGTGCTGACCGACGGCTTTTCCTCATCGGTGATCCGCAATGATATCACGCCGTTCTTTAAAAGCGGCGATTTTGCCGGTGGCATCAACGCTGGCGTCGACAAAATCATCACCCAGATCGAACTGCCTCCGGAAGAAGCGGCCAAAATCGCCGCTGAATCTGTAAAGGTTGACAAGCGTTCGCGCGAAGGCGGCGGATTTGGGTCGGTTATTTTCTGGCTGTTCATATTCTTCTTTTTCATCCTGCCAATTATCAAATCAATGCGCAGGCAAGGTCGCAAATACCGCGGCAAGCGGCGCGATGACGACGATGACGATGACAACTGGGGCGGCCCTGTGATTATCTGGGGCGGCGGGTCTGGTTTTGGCGGCGGTTCGTCGGGTTCATCCTGGGGCGGCGGCGGCGGAGGCTTTGGTGGCGGCTTCGGCGGAGGCGGCGGCAGCTTCGGCGGCGGCGGCGCGTCGGGCGGCTGGTAAGGAACACAATATGGCATTGCGCAAAATCAGCCACGTAAGCGAAGCAGATCACCAGTTGGTGACAGCTGCCGTTGCCGAAGCTGAGCATCATACTAGCGGCGAAATCGTCACTATAGTCACAGGACTATCGGACGATTACGGCGATATCGGGCTAGCATGGGCAACAATGGTGGCGTTCCTTGCGCTATCGATAGTCGCATTCATGCCCGATTTTTTCATTGGACTTGTCGATCAATGGTTGGGTGGATGGGGCCATGTCTGGCAGCCCAGCGAGTATCTGGCGTTGATATTCCTGTTCATGGGCGGTTGCTGGCTAGGCACATGGCTACTGATGAAATGGATGCCGCTGCGGCTATTTTTGACGCCAAAGCATGTAAAGCAAAACCGAGTTCGCGCCCGCGCTATTGACCTGTTCAAGGTTGGAACCGAAAGCAAAACGGCTGGACGCACCGGAGTGCTGCTGTATGTTTCGTTACGTGAGCATCAGGCCGAAATCGTTGCAGACGAAGCCATTAGCAGCAAAGTTTCAGCGGAAGTCTGGGGTGACGCGATGCTGGCGTTGATCCGCGAAATCCGGGCCGGACGCCCCGGCGAAGGCATGGCAAAAGCGGTGCAGCAAATGGGCGTGGTGCTTGCCGAGCATTTCCCCAAGGGCAGCGAAAATCCGAATGAACTGCCTGACAGGTTGATCGAAATCTGATGGCGGATTCCGAACCTGAAGAAATCATGTGGCAGGGCAAATTCGTTACCGCGAAACGCCAAGGTCAGTGGGAATATGTCAGCCGGTCGCGCGGGATCAAAGCCGCCGTTATCCTAGCTGTTGAGGATGGACACGTTCTGCTCGTAGAACAATATCGCGTGCCATTGGGCAAAAACTGCCTTGAGCTGCCAGCCGGCTTGATCGGTGATGAAACCGAGGGCGAAGACCCGCTGGAAGCCGCAGGTCGCGAGTTGGAAGAAGAAACCGGCTACCGCGCCGCAAAACTAGAATCGCTTGGCGAGTATTATTCATCACCCGGAATGGTCAGCGAAAGCTTTACTTTGGTGCGCGCCACCGGCTTAGAAAAGGTCAGCGAAGGCGGCGGCGTCGAGGACGAAGGTATCATTCCGCATCGGGTGGCGCTTGATCAACTCAGCAATTTTATTACAGAGCAACGCGTCAAAGGCTGCGGTATAGATGTGCGCCTATTGCTGTTACTTGGCACGCAGTTTACTTAAAATTATCGGCATAAGCCTGAAGCTTCAGCACCTTGGGCGCGGCGTGCACAACGGTATAATCAATGCCGTACTTATCAGCATATGCCTTTGCCGCATCAAGCGTCGCGAACTTCAGATTCAGTTGACGGCGTGTGTCGGTTGAACCAGCCCAGCCCATCAATGGATCGGCACGCTGCGCATCAACAGGGTTGTATTCCAGCACCCATTGCCCCGCACCGTAACGGCCGGACTGCATAGCGTTTTTCGTTTTTTCGATGATGCGTGCCTGTGTCATGACCTGCCCTTTCGCCGATTTGGCGTTGGCGGGCAAGTTCAAATTCCTTGGCGCTTCTTCGTTTTCAAACTTGCCAATGCGATCGCTGGATCGTCTGGCCAATGATGCCGTGGATAGCGCCCGCGCATGTCTTTGGCGACATCGGCCCAGCTGCCTTTCCAAAAGCCTGGCAGATCGCGAGTCGTCTGAATCGGGCGGCCTGCTGGGGAAGTCAGTGATAGGACTAAAGGGGTATGATCAGGGCCAAGGACGGGATGATGCATAAGCCCGTACAAAGCCTGAACGCGCAGCGTAACCGTTGGTCCGGCAGGCGCGTCATAGTCTATCCAATGCGTTTGTCCGGCAGGTGAAACAAAATGGGCTGGCGCCAATCGACTAAGCTTTTGTACAATATCCCAACCAAGCTGGTCCAGCATCGCTTGTTGCAACGCACCCATATCTATTTCAGAGAGCCGCCGTTTGCCAACCAGCAAAGGGGGCAGCCACTGGTCCGCAGCATCCAGCAACGCTGTATCGCTGAGCAATGCTATCCCGGCAAAGGCTGCGCGGGAACGCAAATGAAGCGTGGTGTCCGCCCATGTCAGTTGGTTTAGGCTGTGCTCGCGAACACCCTGAAGCAAAGCCGCCGCAATCGCATCTGGATCAGCTTTGGCATCTTGCCCTTTGGAAATCGTAATTGCGCCCAGCCGCCTGCCACTTTCGGTTTTCACGCCTCCGGTTGATGGATCAAATGTGGCATGTGCGCCGGTGATTATGCGGTCGCTGTAAAGCGCCTCGATCTCTGCAAAGTCTATTACAGCGGCGGACAATATCCGCGCGCCTTGAGCTGAGCCCTGAATATCGGCAACGGCAAGCCATTCGGATTTTGCAAGCGGCGATGCCGGATCAAGCTTAAAGCCTCTGCCCCCGACGCTTAGCCAGTGTTCTCCCGAAGCATCGCGGCGTTTGGCTATACGGTCGGGATAGGCGAGCGCTATTGCGATTTCTAAGCCCCTCCCCTTCAGGGGAGGGGTTGGGGTGGGGCTTGTCGGCGTAACGCCATTACCAAGTGTCCCCACCCCGCTGCGACTAGGCATCGAAGATACCAAGTCTCGCTGCGCCTCCCCTAAAGGGGAGGGGCTAAGCAGCTTTGCCCAACGCTTTGCCAATCCCCTACCCGCCTCAGCACGTTTTCCGCGTTCACTGCGCCAGCGTTCAAGCCGCCGTTCGAGATCAACGTCGTTGCCGCCGAGACCGCGTTCTGACAACAGCACTGCGACCTCTGCCGCGACCTGCGCAAATCCCAGCCGACCTGCCTCAACCATCATATGCGCCAGCCTTGGCGGCAGTGGCAGCTTTGCAATTGCACGGCCATGTTCGGTTGGGCGTCGATCAACGCCAAGCGCACCAAGACCGCCCAATCGGGTCGCGGCCTCGTCAATCGCAGCCTTTGAGGGAGCATCAAGCCAACGCAAAGTCGCCGGATCGCTTACGCCCCAAAGAGCACAATCGAGCAGCAACGGCGAAAGATCGGCCTCCAATATTTCGGGCGGATCAAATGGCGGCAGGCCTGCCGTCGCGGCTTCTTCCCACAACCGATAGGCAACGCCCGGCCCTTGCCGCGCTGCACGCCCTGCACGCTGCGTAACTGCAGCCTGACTGGCGCGTTCAGTCACCAGCCGCGTCGATCCCGCCGCCCTATCATATCGCGCACGCCGCGCCAGACCGCCGTCTACCACAATACGCACGCCATCAATCGTCAGGCTGGTTTCGGCGATTGATGTGGCCAGGATGACTTTACGTCCCCGCCCTTTCCGAATGGCTGCGCGTTGCTCCGCGGGATCAAGGCTGCCATGTAGGCAGTGGATTTCAGCAGCAATGCCGACTAGCCGCTCCGCAGTGCGCTCAATCTCGGCAACACCGGGCAGGAAAGCCAGCACATCGCCGTCTGTTTCATCTGCCAAAGCGCGGCGGATTGCGCCTGCCATTTCATCTTCAATCCGCGCCTCTGCCTTGCGACCGATATGCCGCAAAGTCAGCGGCCAAGACCGCCCTTCGCTGGTCACAACGGGCGCATCCATTAAGGCTGCAAAGCGGCTGCCGTCGAGCGTTGCCGACATCGCCATCAACCGCAAATCGGGCCGCAAACCGCCTTGTACATCCAGTGCAAGCACAAGGCCGAAGTCGCTGTCTAGGCTGCGTTCATGCACTTCATCGAACAGCACGGCTGATATTCCCGCTAGTTCGGGATCGTCCTGAATGCGGTTGCGGAATATTCCTTCGGTCAGCACCAAAATCCGCGTTGCCTCTGATTGCTTGCTGTCCATGCGCGTTGCATAGCCGATGCTGTGCCCGACAGGCTCGCCCGCCAGTTCAGCCATCCGCTCCGCTGCAGCTCGTGCTGCTAGCCGGCGGGGGGAAAGCAGCAATATCTGTCCGTTGCACCATGGCTGATCCAGCAAAGCGGGTGCCACCATCGTTGTCTTGCCCGCTCCCGGAGGTGCAACCAGCACAGCATTAGGCCCGCTGCGCAGCGCAGCTTTCAGGTCGTCTAAAACGGATAGAATAGGTAGCGACACTGTGCCTTAATAGGCGCGGGAAACGGCAAACTCCACTGCCTCTACCAACGCAGCTTTAGCTGTGCTTTGCGGGAACCCGCCGAGCGCATCAATAGCGCGCTGACCATAGTGGCGCGCACGTTCAACTGTGTCGTCAATCGCGTTGTGTTTGCGTAGCAAAGCAGTCGCGCGATCCAGATCGGCATCGCTGGCTTTGTGCCCCAACATCGCATCGCGCCAGAAACTGCGTTCCTCTGCATCGCCCCTGCTATGCGCCAAAATGATCGGCAAAGTGACTTTACCGTCACGGAAATCATCACCGCGCGCTTTGCCCATGGTTGCACCATCCGATGCATAATCCATGGCGTCATCTACCAACTGAAACGCAATGCCAAGGTTGCGGCCATAGGCATCGAGTGCCATCTCGATATCCTCATCACGCTCTGCAACTACTGCAGCAATCCGGCACGCAGCGGCAAAAAGCGCAGCAGTTTTGGCGCCGATAATCTCAAGGTATTTTTCTTCGCTGGTCGTAATCTGACGCTGCGCCGTCAACTGGTTGACCTCGCCCTCTGCAATCACTGCCGAGGCATGGCTTAGGATTTTCAAAACCTTTAGCGAGCCATCCTCAACCATCAGTTCAAAAGAACGGCTGAACAGAAAATCGCCGACCAGCACAGCAGCGGGATTGCCGAAAATCAGATTGGCCGCAGTTTTGCCGCGCCGCATTTCGCTGCCATCGACAACATCGTCATGCAGCAAGGTCGCTGTATGGATAAACTCAACCGCAGCGGCCAGCTTGTGATGCCGCGCTCCCGGATAATCCAGCAAACGCGCCGATGCGAGGGTCAGCATAGGCCGCATCCGCTTTCCACCGCCCGCAATCAAATGCCCGGCAAGTTCGGGGATCAGCGGGATTTCGGACTGCATCCGGTCAAGGATCACCGCATTCACGCGGTTCATCTCTGGCGCAACAAGCGCCATTATGGGTTCAAGCGAGGGAGCAGCTTTGCCGCCAATGGAGTGAATTGTTGCTGTCATTTCAATGCCGCTCTGGCAAGGCCCAGATGCCAAGGCAAGTGCAAAACAGGCAAAAGCTCTTGTCGGCAGGGTAAAGTGACGGCAAGGATAGACTATGTCTGACGAAATCCTTGCCCGTTATCGCGATTCAATCGACAATATAGATGCCGCTTTGGTGTTTATGCTGGCCGAACGGTTTAAGGTGACGCAAGCTGTGGGCGAATATAAAGCAACGGCCAAGCTGCCCCCTGCCGATCCAGGCCGAGAGGATCGCCAAATCGAACGGCTTCGCCAATTGGCCAAGGATGCAAAGCTGGATCAGGACTTTACCGAGAAATTCCTACGCTTCATTATCAACGAAGTGATCCGGCATCACGAACAGATTCGGTCCGGAAACTGAATTCTTGCTTTTAACCAGACAGTAACAGGCACAGCACTATCAAGGCCGCATGATTATTGTCCAAGGTTTCATGAAAGTTCAGCCAGAGGATTTCGCCCAGTACAAGCGGCGGATCGTTCTCCATACGGCGCATGTGCAATTGCTGGACGGTTGCTTGCAATATAGCCTAGCTGAAGACCCCGGCATCCCCGGATTGATCTGGGTCGCTGAACGTTGGCGCGATAAACCGGCGCACAGCGCACATATGGTGGGCGATCATATGGGACAGTTCAACCAGTTCATGAAGCATATGCCGATCAGCGCTTCGCATATTGCATGTTACGAAATCGAAGGCGACGGCCAATGGCTGATGCGCGTGGGTTCAGCGTCGGTTAGCTAGCTGGCCACCTTCGGTAGGCTCAACCTCACAAGCAAGCCGCCCATATCCTCGCTTTCATCCAGCTGAACCGATCCATTGTAGATTTCGGCAACGTCGCGGACGATCGCCATGCCAAGGCCTGTGCCGGGTTTGCTGGTATCCAGCCGGACGCCGCGATCAAAGATGCGTGTGCGTTCTTCCTCTGGAATACCGTGCCCATCATCCTCAATCTGGATCTCAACCATCTCGCCTTGATCGACCACCGTTACAAACACACTGCCGCCGCCATATTTGGCTGCGTTTTCGACTAGGTTTCCTAGCATTTCATCCAAATCCTGCCGCTCGACACGAACGGCCAAGTCCTTTGCCCCTGCCATGTCTAGGCGAACATGCGCATAAAGCCGCCCTACTGCGCGTTCCACAGACTCTAGGCTGGGCCAAACGTCTGACCGGCTATGGCTATGTCCCCTGCGCCCTACCGCACGGGCGCGGGCCAGATGATGGTCGACTTGCCGACGCATGGTGGTCGCTTCGCGGATCACCGTATCGGCCAAATCGCTAGCCTGCGCCGTCGCGCTGTTCATAATAACCGTCAGCGGAGTTTTCAGCGCATGGGCAAGATTCCCTGCATGTCGGCGTGCTTCTTCCGCTTGCGTTTCGTTATGATCAATTAGCGCATTCATTTCCTGCACCATCGGCATCACTTCGTCCGGCAGCGCGCTCTCGTTAATCCGGTCTTGCCTACCGCTACGCATCAGCGCAATTTCGCGCCGGACATCGCGTAATGGCCACAAACCATAGAGTGTTTGTAGCGCAGCCAGCCCGATCAATCCCAAGGCCAGCAACGCAAAGCTGGTGACAAGCACTGTCCGAAGGCTGCTGACCTGTGCATTCAGCCCATCCAAATTCTGCGCAACCAAAAAAGTCCATTCCGTGTCGGAATCGGGCAATGTCACTGTGCGTGTCACCACGCGCAAGGGTTCATAGGAAAACTGATTACTGTTGTAATAAAACGGTTTTTTATACTTCTTCTCTGGCAGTTTCAGCCGTCTGTCCCACAATGATCGCGACGGAAAATCCTCCTGCCCCTTTCCGCTGATCTGATAATAAATTCCGCTATTGGTTTCTAAAAAGCGTTGGTCGCCCAGCGCCCGGTTAAAGCGCACCTCGCCGATAGGGTCGATTTCGGCCGACGCGACCATCGCTGTCAGCACATATTGCATCTGGTCGTCAAAATTGTCCGACACTGCATCGGCCAGAACGCGATCAAGCGCGATGCCGCCTCCTATCAGCAACAACGTAATCCAGCCCGCCGCAATTACGATCATCCGGCGGCTTAATGAACCTGTGCCGCGTGCGGGCTTCTCCTTACCAGCCGGAGAGTCAATTACGTCCGCACCATCCGCCATAAAGATTTAGCCGCGCGGCTCCTCTAGGCTATAGCCAAGTCCGCGGATCGTGGAGATAACATCCTGACCCAGCTTTTTGCGGATGCGGGTCACGAACACTTCCAATTACGTCCGCACCATCCGCCATAAAGATTTAGCCGCGCGGCTCCTCTAGGCTATAGCCAAGTCCGCGGATCGTGGAGATAACATCCTGACCCAGCTTTTTGCGGATGCGGGTCACGAACACTTCGATAGTGTTGGAATCGCGGTCGAAATCCTGATCGTAGATATGCTCGATCAGTTCGGTTCGTGAGACAACTTTGCCCTTGTGATGCATCAGATACGACAGCAATTTATATTCCTGCGCTGTCAGCTTCACTGGTTCACCAGCTAAAGTCACACGGCCAGAACGGGTGTCGAGGCGCACATCGCCTGCTGTCAGTTCAGACGAAGCATTGCCAGATGCCCGGCGGATCAGCGCGCGCAGCCGAGCGATAAGTTCCTCGGTCTGAAACGGTTTCGCCAGATAATCATCTGCCCCTGCATCAAGGCCAGCGACTTTATCTGACCAGCTATCGCGCGCCGTCAGCACCAGCACAGGGAATTTCTTCCCTTCCCGCCTCCAGCGGTCAAGCACCGTCAGACCGTCGATTGTTGGCAGGCCAAGGTCCAGGACAACCGCATCGTAATTTTCGGTCGAGCCTAGGAAATGTCCGTCCTCGCCATCGTTGGAAAGGTCAACGGCATAGCCTGCGCCTTCGAGCGTATTTTTAAGCTGTTGCCCCAGCGTGGGTTCGTCTTCAACGATCAGGATGCGCATTTTTGCCCCTTTTTATCTTGGCGTTTTACTATCTTACCGCGCGATAACAGATAAGCTTCGCCTCCGCAAAAGGCTTAAACACCATGTATCAGGGATTAACGCTGACGGATAATCGAACCCGAGCGCGCGTCGACATCGACAAAAATCACGCGGCCATCATCGACAAATTTCAACCGGTAGATTTTCGTGTCCTGATCATATTCGGGGCCAAGATATTCCATACCCTTCATCCGCGGTAGGATAATGGCCTCAATCTGCCGAAGCGAGAGCACTTTGCCATCATTCATTTGCTTTCGGGCGCTTTGCTGATCCGCCTTTGGCGCGATGGCAAAAACGGGCGAGGCACTGGTTGCAAGCACTGCGGCGGCAACAAAAAGGGCGATGCGGTTTTTCATAACTTCACCCTTTTATCTTTCAGCGTTGAATGGAATCTGAATGTCGTCGTAAGCTTTTGGCAATCATGTTTCTTGCTGTAAATTGTTATGGCACCATTTCGAAAATGAAGGTGGCATAGACGGTTTCGGAAACAAGGCCGGGTTCGATAAGGGTCGGTGCGAGCTCTAGCTTCATTGCAGCCGCCCCCTCTTTGACTGCCTCTGCCGCAGCAGCATAAGCATAATCTGCTTCCGCTGCGCCTTCATTGACGTTCAGCAGCCGCACCGACTTGAAACCTGCCTTACGCGCATAAGCAAGCGCTCGTCGCTGGGCGTTGTCATATGCCTTACCGCGCGCCTTGTCCGTCAAGGCTTCGTTATCATCTAGGCCAAATGAAGGGCCAGTCAGATTATTGGCACCTGCCGCAGCCAAATCAGCGATAAGATCGCCGATAGTTTTCAAATCACGCACTTTGATCGACAGGCTGTTTGAAGCAGTAAAGCCGCGCGATTTAGCAACATCACCGGTGTAATCAAAATTTTCATTAAGACTTACACCAGTTGTTTGCAGGTCTTTGGCAGCAATCTTATATTTTTTAACAACCGCCATAATCTTGGCAAAATCACGGTTGTTCTTTTCCATCGCAACATCGGCTGTGGGCTGCGTTACGTCTAGGCCTGCATTGAGCGTGGCAATATCAGGTGCAGTTTCCTCGGTCGCCCCTGCCCCGATGGCAACGGTTGGATGTGTTGATGCGGGAACCGGGATTGCGGCCATTGCGACACCTGCTGCCAGATGAGTCGAAGCCAAAAGTAGTGCTGCTGCACCAAGGAAACCTGAAAACCGCATCATACGCTCCTGTTATCGCTGCGACCCTAGATAGCCGAACGGCGGGCGAATTCTATGTAAATATCGCGCAGCTTCTGCGTCACTGGTCCTGCTTTGCCATTACCGATCTGAACACCATCCAAACGCGTTACCGGCATAACAAAAGCCGACGCAGCAGTGTTCATCGCCTCTGCCGCGTTTAGTGCTTCCTCGACCGTGAACGTGCGTTCCTCGATTGTGATCCCCTCGCATGCCGCCAGTTCTTTCAGTGCAACCTGTGTGATGCCATGCAAAGCTTGATCGTCCAGTGGGTGCGTCACCAGCACGCCGTCCGCCGTTACAATATGCGCGTTTTGCGACGTTCCCTCGGTCACAAAACCATCACGCACCAGCCAGGCATCATCCGCGCCAAGGGCTTTCGCCTCCATCTTCATCAGCGAAGCGTACAGCAGCTGCGTCGTTTTGATATGCGCCATGCCCCAACGCTTATCGGGTAACGTAACGACCGAAATGCCCTCTACTGCCTCTGGTCGGTCGACAAGAGCCATCTGTTGCGTAAAGGCGCATATGGTCGGCACAGTATCAGAAGGCGGTGCTGCAAAATTACGGTCGCCCGGGTTGCCCCGCGTAACCTGCATATAGACGACACCCTCAATCAGCGCGTTGCGCACAACCAGCTCGCGGCAGAACGCAAGCACGTCAACACGGTTTGGTACGTGCAGCATTTTCAGCCCTGCCATTGATCGTGCAAGCCGTTCTATATGACGGTCAAAATCGACAAGGTTTCCATCAAGCACAGAGACGACTTCATACACCGAGTCAGAAAACAGGAACCCCCGGTCAAAAATCGAGATTTGGGCTTCGCTTTCGGGAAGATATTGGCTGTTAAGATAGATTGTTCGCATAAAATCCATTTGCGCGATGGCTTGCGCAAGGTCAACCTTGCCCCTATCCGCCGCCCATCATGTCAGTGCCCCCTATTCTCGCGTATGAAGGTCTTTCCCTGCAACAAGGCGCAGGTTGGCTGTTTCAAGATATAGATCTGTTTATCAGGCCGCGTGACCGGCTGGCGCTTATCGGTCGCAATGGCGCTGGCAAAACAACGTTGTTGCGCCTGATTGGTGCGCAGATAGAGGCGGATAAGGGAACGCGAACAGTTGCGCCCGGTGCCAACATCGTGATGCTGGAACAAGACCCAGATTTCGGCGCATACGACCGGCTGATTGATTTCGCGCTTCATGAACCAAAGGCACCGCCCGAATATGCGGTGCGCGCGATTGCTGACCAATTGGGCATTGATCTGGAACGCGAGGCCGCCACCGCATCAGGCGGAGAACGCCGCCGCGCCGCGATCTGCCGCGCCTTGGCTAGTGAGCCTGACCTATTGCTGCTTGATGAACCAACCAACCATCTCGATCTCGCCGCGATTGAATGGCTGGAGGAATGGCTGACGCGGTATAAAGGCGCGTTCTTGGTGATCAGCCATGACCGCACCTTTCTGACCCGCCTGACGCGGCAGACATTCTGGCTCGACCGGGGCAGCCTGCGCCGTAACGAAATCGGCTTTGGCGGTTATGAGGCATGGACCGAGCAAGTCTTTGCCGAAGATGCACGCAACGCCAGCCGCATGGATGCCAAGCTGAAGATCGAGGAACATTGGAAAGAACGCAGTGTCACTGCGCGGCGCAAGCGCAATATGGGCCGGCTGACTAAGCTATACGAACTGCGTGCAGCACGCGCAGCCTTGGAAGGACCGCAAGGAACAGCAAAACTTGCCGCGTCCACCGACGATTCCAAAACCAAAACAGTTATCAACGCCGAACACGTCCAAAAAACGTTTGGCGACCGCGCGATTATCAAGAATTTCACGCTGCGTATCCAGCGCGGCGACCGGATCGGTATTGTTGGTGCCAACGGCACTGGCAAAACAACATTGATCCGCATGCTAACCGGTGAGACGCAGCCGGATGCAGGCAAAGTCACTTTGTCGCCAACGCTGACCGGCATTGTCATCGACCAGCAACGCAAGCTGATGTCGCCGGAAAAGCGCGTCCGCGACGTGCTGGCGGATGGCGGCGATTGGATAATGGTGCGTGGCCACAAAAAGCACATTCAGGGCTATTTGAAGGAATTCCTGTTTGATCCAGGGCTAGTCGAGGCACGGATCGGGACATTGTCGGGCGGCGAACGATCGCGGTTATTGCTGGCACGCGAATTTGCGCGTGAGGCCAATTTGCTGGTTCTTGATGAGCCGACCAACGATCTCGATCTGGAAACGCTCGATCTGTTGCAGGAAGTGATCAGCGATTATGAAGGCACTGTCTTGATCGTCAGCCATGACCGCGACTTTCTGGATCGCACTGTCAATTTGACGCTTGGGCTGGATGGATCGGGGACGGTCGATATCATTGTCGGCGGATATGCCGATTGGGAAGCAAAGCGCGACAAGCGGAGCAAATCTGCGCCGAAAGCTGCAAAGGTTAGCGCGCCCGCTGCTGCTCCGGCAAAAACGGTCAAGCTAACCTATAAGGATCAGCGTGATTACGACCTGCTTCCCAAACGGATCGAGGCCATCGATGCTGAGATCGCGAAGGCCGAAAAGGAACTCGCCGACGCTAACCTCTACACACGCAATTTTGCACGGTTCACCGAATTGACCAACCAGACCGAAGCTTTACGCGCCGAAAAGGATGCAGCCGAGGAACGCTGGTTGGAACTGGCCGAAATGGTTGAGGCTTTTGCCAGCTAGCCACCGGGCAGCCGGTAGTAATCCGCCAGCCTATCCAGCGCGATCCGCAGCACTAGCTTTCCGGAACGCGCCGGCCAGCCCATGGATTTTTCCGCCACCGGCATTGCTTCGCCTGCACAAATTACGCGCCATGCAATGTCGGATAGATCGCGGCCCAGCGCCTCTACCCCGCGCTCAAACCTTTGCTTTGCCTCCAACATCTTTACAGTGGGGTTACTATGACAAGGTGCACTGCGTTTCCCGCGCGCCATTGCCATATGTTCCCACGACATCGTAATGCGCGGCGCAAGACCCCCTTGTTCATAATCGCTGCGCAGTTTTTCACCGGCTAAAAACTGGCGGTCGGTTAAGTGACCATAAGTGTGGAGCCACGCCAACGGCGATTCTGCAAGGTTTACCGTTACGGTTCGCCTCGGCCGTTTAGCCCTATCGCCCGCGTATTCAGGATCAGGCAGCGCACGTTCTGCCAGCGGCCTTGGGTCTTGAAACAGTGCGGCAACCGATTTCTTGCGCATAAATTATCTCCTGTGAACGAATCATCAGAAAACGACTTGCCAAAGACGTGAACTTGTAGGACAGTTAAAAACCTATTTGGTTGGAGAAAAAAGCATGCTCAGCCGCGTTCGCGAAGT
>JAAFIB010000050.1 GCA_013297725.1 Sphingomonadales bacterium | reverse complement strand
TATCGTCGTCCTGCACATGATGGTCGGTGACGCCGGATAGATACACCATGTGTTTGCCATTGCCGCCACCGGTGATGCCGATGTCGGTCTCGCGCGCTTCACCGGGGCCGTTGACCACGCAGCCGAGGACAGAGAGCGACATCGGGGTTTTGATATGGCCCAGCGCGTCTTCCAGTTTCTGCACGGTGCGGATCACATCGAAACCTTGGCGCGCACAGCTGGGGCAGCTGACCACGCGGACGCCGCGGGTACGCAGGCCTAGGCTTTTCAGGATTTCATAGCCGACGCGGACTTCTTCTTCGGGCTCAGCCGACAGCGAAACGCGGATGGTATCGCCGATCCCCGCCCATAGCAGGTTGCCCATGCCGATGGAGGACTTCACTGTGCCGCCAATCAATCCGCCCGCCTCTGTAATGCCAAGATGCAGCGGGCAATCCACCGCCTCGGCAAGGCCCATATAGGCGGCGACCGCTAGGAAAACGTCAGATGCCTTTACCGCGACCTTAAATTCGTGAAAGTCGCGATCTTGCAGCAGCTTGATATGGTCCAGCGCGCTTTCGATCAGCGCCTCGGGACAAGGCTCGCCATATTTTTCCAGCAAATCCTTTTCCAACGACCCTGCGTTCACGCCGATACGGATCGCGCAGCCATTGGCTTTGGCGGCGTTTACCACTTCGTTGACGCGTTCTGCCGAACCGATGTTGCCGGGGTTAATGCGAAGACACGCCGCACCTGCGTCCGCCGCCTCCAACGCACGTTTGTAATGGAAATGGATGTCAGCAACAATCGGCACGCGGGATGCACGGACGATCTGTTTCAGCGCAGCAGTGGATTCCACATCGGGGCATGAAACGCGGATGATATCGACGCCTGCATCCTCACACCGGCGGATTTGATCGATGGTTGCTTTGGCATCGCTGGTCAGTGTGTTGGTCATCGTTTGCACCGATATCGGCGCGTTGCCCCCAACGGGGACGGAACCAACCATGATCTGGCGGGACTGGCGACGCGCGATATCGCGCCATGGGCGTATGGAAGACATAAGCGTGATATAGGTGAGGCTGACCAGCGTGGCAATTCCTCCGTTTCATCACAACACCGCAATCATTACGAAAAGTTATAGTAAACATTCATTAACTACATTCCGCTACCCGAAGGATGATTTTCAAAGTGCGACATGAAGATCGGCAGGGGCAATGATGTTCAATAGTATCGAGTCCGACGAAATTCTGGTGCAGCCGCAGCGCGCGCTACCATCCTTTCCGGCAAAATTGTTGGTGAGTATCATACTGGCGACAGGGCTTGCGCTCGTTGCGATCATCGCCATTGCCTATATGACGCAAATGTCGACGCGCGATATGAATGCGCGCGCCATCGCCATTGCCAAGGTGCAGGGGCAAATTGCCTATCAGGATGAAGTGCTGACTATGTCGGCGCGCATGGCGGCTGCGACTGGTGATGCCAAATGGATGGCGCGTTACGACGCCAATGTAGAGCCAATGGACAAAGCGTTAAAAGAGGCAAAGTCGTTAGCTCCGGCGGCGGCGCACAAAGCCTTTGTTCAATCCACCTCGGATGCCAATGACCGGCTGATTGCCATGGAGACCGAGGCGCAAAACCTTGCGAAGGCAGGCGATGTAGCCGCCGCGACCGCCATTATGAACAGCGCTGAATATGATCGGCAAAAAACCATATTGTCAGACGGTTCGGCAAAATTCGACAATGCTGTCAATGCAACGCTGGCTGCCGAACGGGCCAAGTTGGATACGCAAACGATCATCACGATAGTGCTGCGGCTGTTGATCATCATCGCCCTTTCTATCGGTTGGTGGTGGTTCATGCGCACGTTGAAAGTGTGGCGCGCAGAGATGGCCGAGATGATCGAGTATGAGCAGGAAATTAGCCTGGAAAACGCCCGGCAACAGGCGATCATCGCAGCGTCCTCTGAAGAGTACCGGCAAAATTTGGAGCAGACCATAGCCGAGGTTCGCCGCGAGAATAGCGCATTAAACGAAGCGGCACGCGAACAAGAGCTGCTCGCGAACCGCCGGGTTGCCGATGGCTTTGAAATGGCAATTGGCAGTATCGCTGCGGAACTGGGGCAGTTATCTGACACGCTGGTTGACACTGCGCAAAATATGGATGGGGCCGCACGCAGCGCCGATCAACAGATAACCAAAGTGACCGCCGCGATTGAGGTTAGCTCTGCTGAAATGCTGGCCGTTGCAACAACAACCGATCAATTGGTTGCCAGCGTGCGCAATGCCAGCGGCCATACCGCATCCTCGGCTCAACATTTGATCGCCGCGACGAAAGAAGCGGCGGGATTGATTGAGCGAGTGGGCAGTCTGGCGGGATCCGTCCAGCAGATTGGCAAGATTGTGAGCATGATTGATGAAATCGCCCGGCGGACTAACATGCTCGCCCTGAACGCATCGATCGAGGCCGCACGCGCCGGAGAGGCGGGCAGCGGCTTTGCCGTTGTTGCACAAGAGGTAAAGATCCTTGCCGCCCAAACCGCGCAAGCGACATCAGAAGTCGCGGCGCTGATTTCTGAAATCCAAACCGAAACGGGTGCGGCCATGCAAAGCGGCGTCATAACCGCGGCGAGTATGGAGAATGTTCAACAGGCCGCAGAGGCGATTAGCCGGACCTTAGCCGAACAACAGGTCGCGATTGACGAGCTTTCGGCACGAGCAGGCTCTGTCGTTATCAGCAATTCCCAAATGACCGCAGGGGTTTCCGTGGTTAGCGAAGCTGCGCACAAAGCCGGGCATGTGTCGGGCGAAGTGCTGAATACTGCCAACGTCCTTGCCAAACAGACGGATAATCTGCGCGCCCAGATCGGGCTGGTTCTGGGGCGGTTGAGAGCGGCCTAGAGTTTGGCTGCAGCGGAGTAATTTTTTCGCTCAGAAGGAAGAAGACAATAAGGAAAAAGAGGTCGCGCAGCGGCCTCAACATCATTCTGCCACTCAGCAGACGAAGGACTGATTTTGAAACAAGGGACTAACGCCCTTATTCCTTATTTCCTTCTTCCTTCTGAGCGAAAAATAGCGCTGTATTTCAAGTTAATCCCAAAGATTTGAGAAAGATCATCTATCCTGCGGCATTCTTTGCGGCTTTTCGTGCAAGTGCCGCAACAGCCTTTTTGACGGCTGCCTTTGCTGCCTTTGGAGGATCTCCATCAATGGTATCGCGCTTCATAACATCTGTGACGAGTATGGTTCTCAGATCATCCTCAGTTGCTCTTACTCCATCAAAAAGCTTGCGCAATTCCCGCCTAAGAGTTGCGACCATCGTTTCCGACTGAAGTATTTCCGCAACGATAAAGCGGTTCACGATTTGAGCATGCCGATGATATTCGGTGAGTGAATCCGATGATATGCTCTCCCGACACAGCATGAATAATTTGTTCAAATCATCGCCCGAGCGCGATGACAGCTTGGTGACGTCAAATGAAAATACTTCCTCGTAATCGATTGGCTGACCAAACTTGATTCGGTAAACTTTCCATTCAATCGCATTTGAAAGAAACACCCATTCAATACCTTGGTGCGCTCCATAATTCACAGCTTGACGAAGATGGTTGTCATTAAGATTGGTGCCCGCTGACTTCACTTCAGCGAGGTAGTAAATCTTGCCTTCAACCTTTATCGCAAGGTCACAAAATGTGCCGCGAATTTGCTGTTCGCTGGTTAGTTCAGTATATTTATCATAACCGAAAATGTCGGTCAGCATGTCTTTAATTACAGTCACGGTGTCTGCTTCAGATATATCCCGTTCTCGTAATTTCCCTACAATTGGTTGGTATCTCTTCAATCCTGCAACAAGACGGTCTTGAACCTTTTTCGGAATTTTAGTTGCAGCCATTGTGATTATTTCCCCGTTGAAATTTTCAATGTGTGAATACTGACACCAGTTCTGTTGTTAATCAATAGCTTCTGTCATTCCAACGGAATGGCTTAAATTTCTTTGTGTTCCCTTGTGCCGATCTTCTATCTCCTGCGGCGTCATGCGAAATAACTCTGTCCTACTCGCTAAAAACCCGTCACATTCTTTGGCATGATTTACCGCTTTCCATCGCCCGCCCCGAAATATCGATTTCAGTGTGAACTTGCACAGTTTTCTGCGGCTTTGGAGATACAATCATGAGCTGGGAAAAAGAGGTTGAGCAGCTGCGTGAGCGCGAAGCCCTTGCCGAGAAAATGGGTGGAGGGGAAAAGCTGGCGCGGCAGCATAGCCAAGGCAAGCTGGATGCGCGGGAACGGATCACGCGGCTGGTGGATGCCGGCTCTTTCCGCGAGATCGGCAAGATCGCGGGTAAATCAGTTTATGACGACACCGGCACGCTAGCGGAATTCAGCCCGTCGAACTTCATCTTTGGCCGCGCCAATATCGATGGCCGCCCAGTGGTTGCCAGCGCCGATGACTTTACCGTTCGTGGTGGCGCCGCCGACGCCGCACTGCACCGCAAGTTTGTTCAGTGTGAAAAGATGGCCCATACACTCAGCCTACCGCTGATCCGGATGATCGACGGCACAGGCGGCGGCGGATCGGTGAAGACGTTGGAGGACACCGGCTACACCTATGTGCCGATGACGCCGGGTTGGAGCGATATCGTCAAAAATCTTGAGAGTGTTCCGGTGGTCGCCTTAGCATTGGGGCCAACGGCAGGGCTGGGTGCTGCGCGCACCGTCGCCAGCCATTATTCCATCATGGTAAAGGGGATGTCACAATTGTTTGCCGCAGGGCCGGTTGTTGCCGCGCAGATTGGCGAGGAGCTGACCAAAGAAGCACTCGGCGGATCAGACATCCACACTCGCAACGGCGTGGTTGATGAAGAAGTGGCAAGCGAGGACGAAGCCTTTGCCGCCGCCCGCCGGTTTTTATCCTATCTGCCATCGTCAGTTGGCAAACATGCGGCGCGCACCGCGTGCACTGATCCTGCGGGCCGCCGCGAAGACGGACTGCTGTCCATCGTGCCGCGCGAAGATAAGCAAGTTTATTCGATGCGCAGCGTGATGGATGCTGTGTTCGATACAGGCTCAGTGTTTGAAATGGGCAAGCGCTGGGGCCGCGCGGCGATCACGGCCTTTGCCCGGCTCGACGGTTGGCCCGTTGCCGTCTTGGCGTCGGATCCGACCTATTTGGGCGGATCATGGGAAGCACTGACGTCGCAAAAGGTAAAGCGGTTCGTCGAACTGGCGGAATTGTTCAAACTACCTGTCGTCCATCTGGTCGATAATCCCGGCTTTATGGTGGGGCTAGAGGCGGAGCGCACCGGCACAATCCGTTACGGCGTCGAGGCGATGAACGCGGTGTATAAAGCGACTGTGCCATGGGCCAGCGTCATCATCCGCCGTGCTTATGGTATTGCCGGTAGCGCGATGTCGAATGGCGAGGCATTCCAATACCGCTTTGCCTGGCCTAGCGGGGATTGGGGTAGCCTGCCCATCGCGGGCGGGCTGGAAGCGGCTTACAAATCCGAAATTGCAGCGGCAGATGATCCGGCGGCGAAACTGACCGAAATCAAATCGCGGTTAGACGCTGTGACGTCACCGTTCCGCACGGCAGAGAAATTCAACGTCGAGGACATCATCGACCCGCGCGATACGCGGCCGTTGCTGTGCGAGTTTGCGGAGCTGGCTTGGACAAAGCTGGGGGCTTGAGCGCCCCGGCTATCCGCCCTCTAACCGCCGTTACGCCATTTCCACCCACCCTCGGTGCGCGCGGCATAGATTGGCATCGGCGCAAACACGACAAGCAGGACCACCGGCAGCATCAGCAACGGCCTATCTTTCAGCAAAAAAGCCAGCCCGATGATAAGCGCCATATGGGACAAGAACAAAACCCAGCCCTGCCATTTAAACGGCAGACCCGCGCCATAGCCAAAGCGTTTGGCCCGGAACCATGGGCCTTCATCCAGAAAATGGTGCAACATTATGATTCTCCTGTGAACAGTTCACTTGGGTGCATAATTTTCGAGGAAACCGCAGCCCTGGCAGCGCCAACTTTGAACATGGTGAACTGTTTTGCCTCGAATTTTGAGTCCACCAAAAAAGACTCGTTCCGGTGGGCCTTCTACCCAGCGGCTGACTACGTTCGCACCATATGTGGCATCGACAATAAAACCTTCGGTCATCAAACCTTCACATTTAGGGCATTTGTGGGGTATCATAATCCTGTTTGTTCCTTGTCTTTACTCATAGCCCGAGCCTTCTTTCAACGGCGGACGACCGCGTTTGGGTTTGTCACTCACCGCCACCTTCACCCCGCGCCGGTCAAGCGCCTCACGCAGCAGCACTTCGATCTCGGCATTGGCGCTGCGGAAATCGGTCGCCGCCGCCCGCTCGACCGCCGCAAACAAGGCGGGGTCGAGGCGGAGAGGGAAGGCTTTTTTTACAGGCGCGGGCATGGGAACATTTTACGTGTAAAGCGTGCCGGTATTCACCACAGGTTGCGTGTCGCGTTCTCCGCACAGCACAACCATCAGGTTCGATACCATCGCGGCGCGGCGCTCATCATCTAGCTCGACAACGTTCTTTGCCGACAGCATTTCCAGCGCCATTTCGACCATGCCGACCGCACCCTCGACCAAAGTCTTGCGCGCGGCAACCACCGCCTCGGCTTGCTGCCGGCGCAACATCGCGCCTGCAATTTCCTGCGCATAGGCAAGGTGCGTAAAGCCGCATTCGTCTACAGTGATGCCAGCCACTGCCAGCCGCGCCATCAATTCGGTGCGCAATTCGCCGCCCACCTGATCATGATTGCCGCGCAGTGTTACTTCTTGATGCGCGAAGTCATCATAGGGGTAACGCGCGCCAATGGTCCGTACCGCCGCCTCGATCTGCGCGAGCACGAATGCCTTATAATCATCGACATCGAACAGTGCCTGCGCCGTATCGGTGACGCGCCAGACAACTTGCGCCGCCATTTCAATCGGGTTGCCGCGCAGATCGTTGACCTTAATCTTTTCGGAAATCAGGTTGTTGGATCGCACCGAAATTTTCGCGGCACCCATCCACGGCCAGACCCAGCGCAATCCTTCTTTGCGGTCCGTGCCTTGATAGGCGCCGAACAGCGTGATCGATGCTGCCTGGTTGGGTTGCAACATATAGAAACCCGACGAGGCAATAGTGAAGGCAAAGAACCAGCCGATGCTGCCGCCGATATATCCCATGCCGCCATTGGCCGCGACCGCCGCAAAGATCGACCAGATCCAGATACCAAACAGCACCGTCGCAATCGCGAACATCAAATAACCGCTGAACGTGCCAGCTGGCCGTTCTTTGCTAGCGTTCAAAGAAACCGAATCAGACATAATGCCTCCTGTTAAATATGATATCATATTTATATCGTTTTTCGGATCGGGCAAGCAAAATCGGATTGGACGTCACGCAACGAAAAGGGCGGAGAAATCCCCCGCCCTTTGCTCCACTCCATTTGCAGCTTATTGGATTAAACTGCGGAGTACAGCTAATCGATGTTACCGAGTGCGCTCGTTGCCGACGAAACCGAATTTGGTAACTTCAGCGTTCTTAACAACCGCCAGCGCCTTGTCCACCAAACTGTACTCTGCATCAGCAGCGGGCCGGAATTGCAACTCCGGCGTGGGCTTCAATGACTTGGATTCTGCCAACAATGATGCAAGCTTTTCGAGCGAAACACCCTTGCCATTCCAGAACAATCCGTCGTTTTTGGTAATCACAACGACGTTAAAGTCTGACTTTACATCGCCACTTGCAATCGCTTCCCCCGGAACGGGGAACCCGCGCTTCTTCATAATGTATTTCACATCCGGGTCGCGGCCACGGAATGCTCTATACGCCTCGGCACGGTCAGTTTCATTGCCATTGGCCATCAGCATAGAGCGGAAACGTTCCGCCGTTTCCTTGTCCCAGACATCGCCTTTCTCGGTGAACGCAGCCCAGGTATCGGCATCCATAGTTTCGGACCAAAGATAGCTGTAATAGCCCGCAGAATAGCCGTCATCGGCGAACAGGTGGTTGAACTGCGGCAGGCGGTGGCGCATCACCATTTCTTTGGGCATGCCGATTTCGGCCAGCGCCGCTTTTTCAAAAGCGCGCGGATCGGTAACGGGTTCGCTGCGGTTATGCAGCATCATATCGAGGATTGCGCTCGACAGATATTCAACAGTGGCAAAGCCTTGGTTGAACTTTTCACTCGCCGCCAACTTGTCGACAAGCGCTTGCGGCATAGGCTCACCTGTTTCGGCGTGCTTTGCATATGTATTGATAATATAAGGCGTCAGCAGCCAGTTTTCGTTCACTTGGCTGGGATATTCAACAAAGTCGCGAGGCACATTGCCAAGGCCCGGCCAATAGATGTCCGAGTTTAGATAATGGATCGCATGGCCAAATTCGTGGAACAGGGTGGAGGCATCATCGATGCTGATCAGCGTTGGCTTGCCACCTGCACCGGGGACAAAGTTGTTGTTGTTCGATGCCAGCGTGATGTCATTCTTGCCAGTCAACCGGTTTTGGCTGCGATAGGTTGTCATCCACGCACCCGATCGTTTTCCGGCGCGGGCAAAGTTATCGAGATAGAATAGCCCGATGACTTTGCCTTCGCGTTTAACCTCAAACGTGCGGACCTGTGGTTCAAACACAGGCACTGTTCCGGTATTCTCGGTAAAGCTCATCCCGTAGAGCCTGCCCGCCGCATCGAACATCGCCGCAACCATGTTATCCAGCTGGAAATACGGTTTCAGTTCATTCTGGTCGAGGTCATACTTTGCCTTGCGGACCTTTTCGGCATAATACCGATAATCCCACGCCTCGATGGTTACTTTGTCCGCATCGGCAATCGCCTGCATATCGGCGACTTCTTCCTTCACCCGCGCAACGGCAGCGGGCCAGACTTTCATCATTAGTTCCATCGCCTTGGCCGGATCTTTCGCCATGGTATCAGCCATGCGGAAATCGGCATGGGTTTTGAAACCAAGCACATCGGCGCGTTGCTGGCGCAGTTTAAGGATTTCAGCGATGGTCGCGTTGGTATCGTTCGCATCCTTGTTGTCACCGCGCGATACAAAGGCGCGCCAGATTTTTTCGCGCAAGTCACGGCGCGGCGAATTTTCAAGGAACGGCTGAACAGCCGAGCGTGTGTTTGCAAGCGCCCAACCGGTCTTGCCCTTCGCCTCTGCCGCCGCCTTTAACGAAGCGGCAAAGCTATCGGGCAGACCAGCGATATCGGCCGGGTCCGTCAGTAGGATATATGTCTCTTCATCGGCCAGAACCTTGTTCTGAAATTCAGAGAATTTGGTAGCAAGTGTTGTTTCAATGCCGATCACCTCGGCTTTTTGCTTCGCGTTCAACAGAGCGCCGCTCCGCACCAGCCCATCATAGGTGCGCTCCAACAGACGCAGCTGTGCTTTATCAAGGCCAAGGCTGTCGCGTTGGCCATAAAGATACTGAACCCGTTGGAACCAGCGTGCGTCAAGGGACAGCTCATTGAAAAAGGCGCTGATCTTTGGCTCCCATTCACCTTGGGTTTTCCGGATCTCTGCGTTGGACAGGTTCGATGTGTGCACGCCCCAGATTGAAAACAGCTGGCCCATGGCCTCGCCCGTCAATTCATTGGCTTTGATCGTGTTATCAAACGTAACCGGCGCAGGATTGGTCAGGATCGCTTCAAATTCGGCTTTGGTCTTTTTCATCGCCGCTTCAAACGCCGCTGGGAAATCGGCTGGCTTCACCTTATCCCATGGCGGCACACCACCATAAGGGCCAGTCCAGGGATCAAGGATCGGCGATGCTTTGGGTGCAGCTTTCATAACGGTTTTGGCTTCAAGTGCGACGGGCATAGTAACCCCCGAGAGTAACAATGCGATCAACGACCATTTTTTCATTCCCTTGTTCATCAAATCTCTCCAAGCATCTGTGCAGCTTTGACATTTCTCAACATGTCGATGCCACTGATTATGCCATATACTTAGCGAAGTGGTGCGGCGCTGGCAAAGGAACAAGAGCGATGCGTAAAATTGTCCGAAATGGAGCGATTGCGAAATGAGCGAGCCACTGCATTACAGCGATGCCAGTAAATCGGTTGCAATCCTGTGCGCACAGCCGGTTCGCGCCAAACAGTTTGAAGAACTGGCCCTTGCATGTGGATGCCGTGTGGCATCCATCGATACCGGCGCAGACTATCTGCTGACCGACATTTCCTCCAATCCGGACCGGGCCGGGGAAGAATGCTCCGAAATTGCCGACTATCTGAACCGATATGGCGCAGAAGCGCTCGTGTGGATCGGGATGGATCAGCTTGAAAGCGTGTATGCGGCATTGCCGCCTGAACGCTGTCATTGGTTGGTGGATGCAGACGACGCGCTTGCGGTGCCTATTTTGGCAAGGGCAAACAGGCGGGGCGATATGGATCAGTTGCACGACAGAAGCAGGGATGCGGAATATGGCGCGCTGCATAAAATCAGCGATGATCTTGCCGATTTCGCTCGCACATTGGCGCGCATTGCCGAACAGGATGATGGCAGCGGATCGTCCGTCCGCGATAAGCCTGTATCGTTTCGGCCAGCACCATCAGGAATGTTTGAACCACTGGTTCCAGCGGCTGACACGGCACGCGCGCCGACGGCTGCCAGAATTCGCGAACTGATAAAACTGCGCCGGTTGCGCGACCAACATTTCCCGCCCGACCTGTTCGCTGATCCCGCATGGGACATACTGCTCGACCTTTACGCCGCCAATCTGGAGGGCAAATCGGTGTCGGTCTCCAGCCTGTGCATTGCCGCAGCGGTTCCGCCCACCACCGCTTTACGCTGGATCACCACGATGACTGAACACGGCGCACTGGTCCGCAAACAAGACCCGCAAGACGCACGCCGGGTTTTCATCGGATTGTCCCAGGATAGCGAGGAACGGTTGGCCGCCTATTTCGGAAGCGCGTCCACAAGGGGTGGCTTCCCGATTTAGGATCTAGACTCGAATACACCGAATAAGACTTGCGCATGCCGCTTAGCTTTGGCAAAGGCGCGACTGTATCTGGCATGCCTGTGAAAAGGGCGCTTAGCTCAGTTGGTAGAGCATCTCGTTTACACCGAGAGGGTCAGCGGTTCGAGCCCGTTAGCGCCCACCATGCCAAATATTACAGTTCGTTCATCTTCCAGCAAGGTTTGCAGGAGCACAAAATGATGATGAGAATGAGGACATTAACTGCTTGGGGCTTGATTGCAGTTGCAACGATGGTTGTTGCACAGCCCGCCTTTGCCAATAACAAAGACCGCACCAAGCGCACAGATGCGCAAACGGACTGTGCCGAAGCGCGCAAACAAGGCGTTCGTTCGATGTCCGAATCGACGCCTCAACGCAAAAACGATTGCCCAAAGACCCGCCGTATTTTGATGTAATTGGTGGTTTAGGCTTAATCTGCCTCTGCAAGCATTGCAGATATCTCTTCGTCGTCCCATTCAAGACCGCCAATCACGCGCCACACTTCGCGGCCTTCGCTGTCGTATAATATCGTTGTCGGCAGCGCCGGTGATCCGCCGACGGCATGCCAAAGCCGGTTGGTCGGATCGATATAGGGTTCAAGGTTTTTGATTGCGGTGCGGGTGAAAAAGGGCAGCACCACTTTGCGACCTTGCAGATCCTGCGCCACAGCAATTACTGTAGTTTTACCCGCTTCAAGCTCTGCCAAATTATCCAATGTCGGCATTTCGACTTTGCACGGGATGCAATAGGTTGCCCAAATGTTGACCAATAATGGCCGCCCGGCAAAATCGGTAAGCGCAACTTCGCGGCCATCGGCGCCTTTGAATGCAACATCGGGGGCAGACCGGCCTGCATAACGATAGCTAAGCTCTGCACGCAAACCATTGGCGCTCTCCAATCCTGCCCCTGCCTTTGGCTCCACCTTTGCCTCAACGGCAGCCGGAGCCCTCGCAACGGGTTCCGCTTGCTCCTTTGGGGGAGTTTCCCTATCGCACGCGCCGATACTCAACGCGCAGGTGGCAAGAACTGATATGAGCGATAAGCGCAATTCGGACTCCAGCAAATTATGGGGCGGTCGTTTCGGCAGCGGCCCCGACGCCATCATGCGCGAGATAAACGCGTCGATCCCTGTCGACAAGCGTTTGTGGCGCGAAGATATCACGGGCAGCAGAGCCCATGCCGCGATGTTGGCGGCGCAGGGGATTATTTCGGCGGCCGATGCTGCTGTTATCGATTCAGGTCTGGCACAGATAGCGGCGGATTATGAAGCAGGCGGCGTCCCCGAACATATCGATCTGGAAGACATCCACATGCAGGTGGAAAGCCGGTTAAAGGAACTGGTCGGTGACGCTGCCGGACGGCTGCACACCGCGCGATCGCGCAATGATCAGGTCGCGACCGATTTCAAACTGTGGGTGCGCAGCGCCTGCGCCGCGACCGATGCCTCAATCAAGGCGCTGCAATCGGCACTTGTTTTTCGTGCAGCGGAACATGCCGAAAGTATCATGCCCGGCTTTACCCATTTGCAAGTCGCCCAACCGATCACTTTGGGTCATCACTTGATGGCTTATTACGAGATGGCAAAGCGCGACCGCAGCCGCTTTGCCGATTGCGTCCACCGTATGAACGAATCGCCATTGGGTTCAGCGGCACTGGCCGGAACAGGCTTTCCAATTGACCGTGATGCAACCGCCGCTGCGCTGGGTTTCGACCGGCCGATGGCAAACAGCATGGACGGTGTGTCCGACCGCGATTTTGCCATCGAGTATCTTGGCTGTGCAGCGCAGACAGCATTGCATTTGTCGCGACTGGCCGAAGAATTGATACTTTGGGCATCGCAGCCATTTGGTTTTATCAAACTGCCCGATGCTTGGTCGACTGGCAGCTCGATCATGCCGCAAAAACGCAACCCGGATGCCGCCGAGCTGGTGCGCGGCCATGCCGGCCGCATCCTCGGGTGTTTCCACAGCCTGATGGTGACGATGAAGGGGCTTCCGCTTGCCTATTCAAAAGACATGCAGAACGACAAAGCCCCGGTGTTTGAGGCGCACGATCTGCTCGATCTATCATTGGCCGCGATGACCGGCATGATTACCAATGTGACCTTTGTTCCCGAACGCATGCGCACTGTTGCTGCGACCGGATTTTCAACGGCAACCGATCTTGCCGACTGGCTGGTTCGTGACCACGGCCTTCCCTTTCGCGATGCGCATCATGTGACGGGCGCTGCGGTTAAACTGTGTGAGGGGCGCGGCGGCGGTCTTGAATTGCTGACAGCTGACGACTTGAATACCATCTCTCCACAACTCGCGGTGGCCAAGCTGTGCGACCTTTCCGTCGAAGGTTCAGTTGCCAGCAGGACCAGCGCTGGCGGAACCGCCCCCGTTCGGGTAAGAGAAGCAATTGCAAATGCACAGCAGGAGCTGGCGGAATGAACAGTCGCACCAAAATCATCGGCATTCTTATGCTCGCCGCGCTGTCGGCTTGCGGCAAAGTCGGTCCGCTTGAACCCAAGCTTGGGCAAGCTCCGCCAGTGAAAGCCTATGGCCAAACCGAGGTTCCAGATTCAGGGGCGCTGGTGATTGCATCTGAACAAGCGCGCCCCGGCCGCACCGACGAACTGCTGCGCCGATCAGAACGACGCACCGATGATCCGTTCGATCTCCCTCCTGGCACTGAACCGAAACCGGTGGAGAAAAAACCAGATACTGTGCCTGCCAAGACAACAACTGACCCTCAATAATCTTCCCGAGAAAATATGGACCATTTCCAAATCATCGACGGCGTGTTGCACGCCGAGAACGTCCCGTTGACCCGCATCGCAGCGGATGTCGGCACACCGGTTTACGTCTATTCAACGGCAACCCTTTCGCGACATGCGCAGGTTTTTCGTGAAGGCCTGATCAATGGCGGTATCGAAAACCCGCACATTGCCTTTGCCGTCAAAGCGAATCCGAACCTTGCGGTGCTTAAGGTTCTGGCCCGCGAAGGCTATGGCGCTGATGTCGTCTCGGCTGGCGAGATGAACCGGGCTTTGGCTGCGGGCATTCCGCCAAAGGACATCGTGTTTTCTGGCGTAGGAAAAACGGCCGACGAAATTATCGCTGCGTTGAAACACGGCATTGGCCAGTTCAATATCGAATCCGAAGAGGAAGGCCGCGAGCTATCCGCTTTGGCCGAAATCATCGGCAAGCGTGCCGACGCTGTGCTGCGTATCAACCCCGATGTCGATGCCCAGACCAATGCTAAAATCTCGACGGGTAAAGCTGACAATAAATTCGGTGTTGGTCTGCATAAGGCACCGGCAATCTATGCCCGGTTAAGCGCTTTACCGGGTCTGAATATGCGCGGTGTGGCACTGCACATCGGCAGCCAGCTGCTCAACCTTGATCCGCTTGAAACTGCATTCACCAAGATCGGGAAACTGATCACTGAACTGCGCGACTCTGGCTATACGATCACGCATGTTGATCTGGGTGGCGGCCTTGGCGTTAAGTATAAAGCCGAGGATAATCCTCCCTATCCCGATGTCTATGGCGAAATGGTTGGCCGTGTTACCAAGGGATGGAATGTCCAGTTGATGTTTGAACCAGGCCGCGTAATCTGCGGCAACGCAGGCGTATTGCTGACCACTGTCATCCGCGTAAAGCCGGGCGCAGGCAATCTGCCCTTCACCATCGTTGATGCCGCGATGAACGATTTGGCGCGACCCGCACTGTACGATGCATGGCATGATTTTGAGGCGGTCGAACCAAATGGCGAACGCTTTACGTGCAACATAGTGGGACCAGTGTGCGAGACCGGTGATACTTTTGCCATGGCGCGCGAGGTTGATAAAGTTGCGCAAGGCGATCTCGCCATTTTCCGGACGGCGGGTGCATATGGCGCGACCATGGCTAGCACGTATAACAGCCGCGGTCTGGTTCCCGAAGTGTTGGTGCATGAGGACAAATTTGCGATTGTTGCCGAACGCATTGAGCCAGCGACCATATTGGCCGCCGAACATGTTCCTGACTGGCTCGACTAGGCCGTGAACCAGCTGCCGATCTTCGTCACGCTGCGGGACCGCAACGTTTTGTTGGTCGGCGAAGGCGAGGCTGCAGATGCCAAGCGCCGTTTGATTGAACGCGCAGGCGGTGTGTGTGTTGGTGAAGGTGCGGCCGGCGTAATTCTCGCCTTCGTTGCTGTGGAAGACGCCATGGAGGCGGCGGCTATAGCGGCGCGGCTGAAGGCAGCCGGCCTATTGGTCAACGTCGTCGATCAGCCTGCTCTGTGCGATTTTACGACACCTGCGATCATTGACCGCGATCCGGTGCTGATCGCCATTGGCACTGGCGGTGCCTCTGCTGGTTTAGCTAAAGCACTGCGTCAAAGGCTGGAGGCTTTGCTGCCGCAAAACCTGGGATCGCTTGCAAACGGTTTGTCGGCAATGCGCGATGCGATCCGCCAGAAATGGCCTGACAATGTGGCGCGCCGCAAAGCTATTGATGATGCACTAAGCGAAGCGGGCATCCTTGATCCACTAAGCGATATTGAAGAACCAGCGATCAACAACTGGTTGAGCCAACCCGATTCAAACCGGCCGGGTGGTGTGATCGAACTGATGCTGACCTCGCCCGATCCCGATGACCTTACACTGCATCAGGCGCGGTTGCTGGGGCAGGCAGATCATATCTTTTGTAGTGCTGATGTCCCCGCCGCTATCATTAACCGCGCCCGTGCAGACGCCACGCGCAACGAAGGTGATTTGTCCGACCCTGCACCTGATGGCTTAGTTCTTGTGCTACGGTTGATCGGCGCAAAGGATAACGCATGACTATGACGCCTTCACCAGAATCGCCAATGTTGCTTTTTGGCTGTGGCAATATGGGCCGCGCGATGCTTGATGGCTGGTTGCGGGGCGGCGTTGATCCGGCCTGCTTTGTGGTTGTTGACCCTTTTGCACAACATCTACCCGATGGTGTCTTGCACTACAAAGATATTGGCCCGCTTCAGGGGCAGTTTTCATTGGCGCTGTTGGCGATCAAGCCACAGCTTTTCACCGATACAGCGGCGGACATCAAACGATTGTTGACGCCGGGTGCTGTGGTGTTTTCCATTCTAGCAGGGACGCGTCTCGACACGTTGGGGGCTGCTCTACCCGAAAGCAGTATCGTCCGGTTGATGCCGAACCTTGCGGCGGCGCTGGGCAAATCACCGATGGGGCTGTTTACCAATTTCGCGCTCGATCATGACGATATTGAGGCGCTACTGAAACCGCTAGGCACGCCGTTCTGGCTAAGCAGCGAAGATCAAATGGATGCGGTCACAGCACTAGCCGGATCTGGCCCCGCCTTTGTCTACCGGTTTATTGATGCATTGGCACAGGCCGGTATGGAGCTTGGTTTGGATAGCGATCTATCACTAGGACTGGCAACGGCAATGATTCAGGGGGCAGCAGAACTAGCCGCTAAAGACAGCGCGAGTCCGCAAGAGCTTGCGCGCCGCGTCACTAGCCCGGGCGGGACTACCGCCGCTGGGCTAGCGGTACTTGATGATGCTGATTCCTTGAAGAAACTGATACGCGCAACATTGGCGGCTGCACGCGACCGCGGAGCAGAGCTCGCCCAAAGCTGAAACGAAAAAGGCCGCTCCGGTTTCCCGAGGCGACCTGATCTGTAAATGGCTTGTCTATCAGCGATAGAAAATGTGGTTATCGATGGTTCCCACACGCTTTAAACGCCAGCCCGGTGAGACATAGCGAGCGTGGAAGAACAGCGCGCCTTCGACAGGGCTTTTCCAGCTGCCGTCGAGCGCGATCTTGCCGATCGCCACTGCATTCTTCCAATTTGAGCCGCCGGTATCAATGCGCGGCATTTTTCCGCCGCGGACAAACGAGAACTGACTAGGCTGATATACAACGCCGCAAATCGTCGACGGGAAACGTCCCGATTTTGTCCGGGCAAGAACAACACGCGCAACAGCCAGCTGGCCGGCAAGCGATTCGCCCTTGGATTCAAAGTATACAGCGCCTGCAAGGCAACGCGTTTCTGCGTCCAGCTCAGTTGCAGCACCGTGGCTTTTAACGAGTTCGGCAAGGCTTGAAGCGTTAACGGGTTTAACGTCAGCTTCTTCGTCATCGGTTACAGGCGATTGGTTCGGCATGCCGCCGGTGCCTTGCGTGAAAATGATGTCGCCGCCGGAAGGCTTCAGCGCAGTTTCGCGCGCAGCCGCATCGGCAGCAAGAACGGAGGTATCAATTGTAATAGTATCAGCAGCAAGCTGGCTGTCGGCACCATCTGTGCCAAGCGCTAAACCTGCGCCAGAAAAACCTGCGCCTGTTAGCAGTATAAGCGAAAGAGCCGCGAGAGGTGCGGCTTTACGGAAAGATATCATTAAATTCGATCATTATGCGGCTGCGGAGCCAATCGCGCGAAACTCAAAACACTAAATGCGCGATCTCTTCCACTTCCGTCTTGCGTGTTTGCCCGTTCGACACACCCCTGAGCCGATACAGCAACCTTCGCTATATATGCAGCTCATTTATTGTGCAGCGCAGCAAAGTCAACCCCGGCGGGGTAAAAGTCCGTCCAACCGTTCATCAAACGCGACATCCAGTTCCAAAACCCACAGGTCACTGTCCTGGGCGATGCGTCGCTCCAGATAATCCGATATTTTCTGTTCATTATCAGTATCTTGATTGAACACAGGATGCCAATTACGCGTGTTATTTGCACCGGGAAACTGTTCGAATAGCGCGGGATTCCGCCCTTTGCAGCGCGTGACAAGCAGCAAGGCACCCGCAACCGGATCGCCTTTATGCAGCACTGTCGCAAAATCACCCGTCGCCGAAATCTGACGGATCAGGGCAGAAACCACCATATGGGTGGCGAGCCTAGGCTCAAGCGGCATCGCGCTCCTCAAAACCCGCCAGCAATGCAAATAACGCATCCGCGTCCTTTGCGCCGCGCAATTGTGCACGACTGGCTTCATCGCGGAACATGCGCGAAACCTCGGCAAGTGCCTTCAGATGCGCTGCACCATCATTAACAGGGGAAAACAACGCAAACACCAGATCCACTGGTTCATCGTCAATTGCGTCATATTCAACAGGCTTATCTAGACGCACAAAGACGCCAACAGGCCCGTCAATACCATTGACCTTGCAATGCGGAATCGCTGTTCCACCGCCAAAGCCCGTTGGCCCCAGCCGCTCTCGTTCGACAAGCGACTCATGCGCTTGTTCAACGTCAAAGCCATAATTCTGCGCTGCCAACGCGGCAACAGATGAAAGTAGCGTGTCTTTATCGGCGGATTTCAAATCTGAAATCACTGCGCCGTCGGAAAGACGGGTTGTTATGCGAATCATATTTATCTCTACGCCTGCGCTGGTAACAGCCAAAAGCGAGCCCCAAAAATTATTGAATCATATTAGGAAGTTATCGAATGATTCGGCCGAATTCTAAGCTGCAGATTTCGGTTCAACCCATCCGATGGTGCCATCGTGGCGGCGGTAAACCATATTATGCGCGCCAGTTCCACTATTTTTGAACATCAATGCAGAGGTGTTACGTAAGTCCATCAGCATCACAGCATCGGAAACAGTCGATTCAGGGATATCGGTGCGCATTTCGGCGACGATCGCTGGCGCCTCGGGTGGCGGTGCATCTGCCTCGGCGTCGCCGGCATCAAATACAGTGTAAGCAGCCTCTTCTTCGCGTACAGCATGGGCGGCCTGTTCGTGCCGATCCTGTAGCCTGCGCATATAGCGGCGTAATTGCTTATCAATTTTTTCAGATGCGCCATCAAACGCGGTGTGCGCATCTGCGGCCTCGGCATGGCCTTTCAAAACCAGCCCGTGCATGACATGCATAACGATATCACAGCTAAACCGGTCGTGCGGCGCGCGGCCAAATGTCACGCTAGACGACAAAGCTTTGGAAAAATATTTCGCGACCATCGCGCTAAGTCGGGTTTCGACGTGGGTTTTGAGTGCTGTGCCTGTTTCAAGCTGATGACCGGCTACTCTGATATCCATATCGGTACTCCTTCTTCTTATTGAACTTTGAAAGAATGCAAATGGTCAGGATGGTGTCGTAGTGTCACGTCCGTTCCAAATGGCGTCTTTGATTGTTGCGACAAAACCGCGGTGTCGTTCTAGCTCACTATCCGTTGGCGCATAGACACGCGGTGTCCGGAAAGGGCGGTCAATAATGTGCAGCCGCTGGTCCTGCCGGTCCGATTGTTCTTGCGCAGTTACCTCAGCTGCCAGTTCGAGACCGATCTGCTTTCCGCCGGTCAGTTCGATATACAGCTGCGCGAGCAGTTCGGCATCCAGCAATGCGCCGTGTTTTGTGCGGTGGCTGCGGTCTATTCCATAGCGCGAACACAATGCATCAAGCGACATTTTTCCGCCGGGATGGCGCGCGCGGCCCAATGCTATGGTATCGATCATCCGCGCCATATCGACACGTG